>DNPC01000446.1 GCA_003501565.1 Planctomycetaceae bacterium
CGGCATCACATGGTCGCGTTTGGCGGCGGCGAAGTGCTTGGAATGAGCACAAGCCACGTTGACGGGAAAAATAGTCACGGTGCTGGTTGCGTACTTAGCGCAATCATCACCGGATACCTGGCGATCAAAATGAAAGAAGAACTCGACCGTGAACTCCTGGACGAAGCGATTCGTTTCGCCGTTTCGTATACGCACAATGCCGTCCTCTATTCACCGGGGCTTGGCAGTGGGGTCGCCCCGGTTGAGACACGCATCATTCCCCGGATCTAGCACGCGTCGCATCTAGCATGCCTCTCACATAGCCCGCTTTGCCGGAGTTAAATGTTGACCCGCGGACCGCAAGCGGCTAGCCGAAATCTAAGGTCCAGCAGCGGCCTTTCGGACGGCTGGCAACGTCGGCGCGGAAAATAGATTAGACTGCACCGACTAAGTCTCAAGGCAATCGTAACCAGGTCGAAACCAGGTATGTCCCTTTCAACTAATCAAAAACTCTACGCCAGAATTGCGTTCCTTTTGCTGTTCGGTATTGCGAATCCAGCGGCCTCAGCGGCGGATGACGAACCGAAACGCCCAAACATCCTGTTGATTTATGCGGACGACCAATCTTACAAAACGATTAGTTGCTACGAAGCAAATCCGAGCTGGGTCCAGACGCCGAACATTGACGCTCTTGCGCGACGGGGTGTAAGGTTTCATCGAGCCTATTTGGGTGCTTGGTGCATGCCTTCAAGAGCGAGTATTCTGACCGGGCGGCTGCAGCACGGCATTAAGACGATGCGGATGGTCGGAAAGTATCCTGGAAGTGAGTATGATCCCGAGCAATGCCCGTTTATCCCAGCACAGATGCGGAAACAAGGTTACCAGACCGCCCAAATCGGCAAGTGGCATACAGGCGTAGACGCTGGGTTTGGTCGTGATTGGGATCATCAGATTGTTTGGAATCGACCAGCCAATCCAGAAAACGCCGGCAACTACTTCTACGACCAGGTTCTAAGTGAAAATGGCAAGCAGCGTCGCGACGCTGGGTATTCGACAGACAACTACACCGAGTGGGCTGTTGACTACATAAACGAAGCTGGGCACAGCGGCGAAGATCCCTGGTTCTTGTGGCTGTGCTACGGTGCTGTGCATGGACCCACTACGCCAGCAGAGCGGCACAAGGGATTGTTGGACGGCAAGACTACTACGCCGCCGACTGACATCCTTGGACCGTGGCCTGAAAAGCCAAGCTACTTAAGTAATTCGGCCGTATGGATTCGCACCTCGGATGGCACGCTGGCCATGAAGAAAAAGAATGTGCCCAAGAGCAATTTCAACGTGAACGACGCGGGTAAGTCGTTTAACGATTGGATTGAACAAATGAATGAGTGCAACATGGCGATCGACGAAGGAGTCGGTCGGGTGATGAAAGCGCTTAAGGATTCCGGACAGCTCGAAAACACGATCGTGATTTACACTGCCGATCAAGGATATGGACTTGGCGAACACGGTTTTAATCAAAAAGTAGCCCCCTACGATGCAACGATCGCATCACCGTTAATCATCAGCCAACCGGGGGTGATACCGGCGGGCGCGTTCTGCGATCAACCGGTGAACGCTCCAGACTTGATGCGCTATGTGTGTGCAAGGGCCCAGGTCAACATTCCATGGCGTACTGACGGCCGCGACATAACAAGTCTCGTTCATACGCCGACGGAGGTGAACTGGACGCAACCGATGTTGTTCACTCACACAGGACGCAAGTACGGTCAGGATACGATGCAGGTGCCTGTCGACAAATCGCTCACCGAAGTTGGAAATGTGCCTTGGTATGCAATGCTTCGATCCGGAAAATACAAGTACGTACGGACACTTTGCCAAGGCGAACCGGAAGAACTTTACGATCTCGACGCCGATCCAGAAGAACTGACCAATTTGGCGTTCAACAGTCAACATCATGCGATGGTGAAGCGGCTTCGGCAAGAAACTCAGCGACAACTTGCTGTTTCCAAGGCGGGGTTTGCGGACGCGATGCCAGCCGTTAGACCACTGGATCCCTAGCCGCACAAAGAAGCACACGACATCAATTCGGTGGTCAAAGATTGACGCCGGTCATCGATTGTCGCACGTCGGGTCGCCACGGTAGCATTACGCATCCTTGTCCAAAGCCTTATCACGATTACTCAGATACGATGAACATCACCATGCTCTTCAACAGTTTGCGATCAAACAATCGATTCCCTGTCAGCTTATCGGGTAGGCCGTCAATCCTGTGCGTGATCTTCTTCATACTCGCAGGTTTCTCGGATGTGCTACCACATTCAGCCCAGGCCGCGGACCGTCCAAATGTCCTAGTGATTCTCTGCGATGATTTGCGGTGGGATGCACTTGGGTGTATGGGGCACCCGCACCTGAAGACACCGCAAATCGATAAATTGGCCGGTGAAGGCATGTTGTTAAAAAACGCCTTTTGCACAACTAGTTTGTGTTCTCCCAGTCGTGCATCGATCTTGAGTGGTCAATACGCTCATGCGCACGGAGTAACGAACAACTTCACTGAGTACCCCGAGGACATGGAGACATTTCCGGTGCGGCTGCAAAATGCCGGGTATGAAACTGCGTATATCGGCAAGTACCACATGGGAGAGGATAACGACTCACCGCGTCCGGGCTTCGACCACTTCGTGACTCACAAGGGACAAGGCAAGTATTTCGATACTGAATTTAACTTCAATGGCAAAGAACGCCGCGTCGCCAAGGGATACTACACTACCGTGGTAACCGATATGGCCGAACAGTGGATTCAGACGCAAAATGATGAAAAGCCCTGGATGCTGATGCTGGGACATAAGGCTCCCCATAGCTTTTACTTTCCTGAACCCAAATACGAAAACGCGTTTGACGACGTCGAAGTGAACTATCCGCATTCGTCGTTTCAGCTCGACGGGAAACCTGAGTGGATAAAGAAGCGGTTGACGACCTGGCACGGCATCTACGGACCGCTTTTCGATTGGCGTAAAGACTTTCCCGACACCTCTGCTGCCGGAGTAATGGATTTCCAGGCGATGGTACGTGCCTATTGGGGAACCATTTTGAGTGTCGATGACAGCGTCGGGCGATTGGTCGAACTGCTCAAAGACCGCAATGAACTCGACAATACCGTCATCGTATTCATGGGTGATAACGGGCTGCTGGAGGGCGAGCACGGAATGGTGGATAAACGGACTGCCCACGAAGCTAGCATGCGGATTCCTATCGTCGTCCGTTACCCGAAACTGGCCGGCGGTAAGGCCCGTACTATTGAACAGCAGGTCCTAACGGTCGATATTGCGCCGACGCTAATCGAACTTGCTAAGGCGAAGCCACTTTCGAATCCGCACGGCAAGTCGATGGTAGGGATGCTCAACGGCGAAGACGACCAGTGGCGCAAGAGTTGGTTCTATCACTACAACTACGAAAAACAGTTTCCGTATACGCCCAACGTGCGTAGCATTCGCACGGACCGTTGGAAATTGATTCGCTATCCTCATGGGGATGGTAGCCCCGATCGCCACATGGCAGAACTGTACGATCTCAAGAATGATCCCGCCGAGAGACACAACCTAATTGACAAACCGGAACACGCAGAGCTGATCAAAGAACTGCGAGCCGAGTTGGTCGAGCTTATGGCCGCGACCGGTATCACTAAAGATGAAATGCCGATGGATGAAGGCATCAAGGGTGAACTGCCGGACAAAGCAATCCGCTAGTGTTTCGTGGTCTGGGTGTTCGCTGCAGTCGGTATAGCTGAGCTCCGCTATTCCTCGTATCTTAAAACGGATGCTCCAATGCGAGTGCAAGTCACTTGGATCCACCGGCAATTGCTCGCTCATGCGCTGTCGATAACCTGTAGCGTACTAACCGTTTCGGCGGGATTCGGTCAGGAGCGATTGCTAGATCACTTCCCGGCTGCTGCTGAATCGGGGTGTATGGCCTGCCATGCCGAAATTGAGCCGATTCGCGAAGTTGGTTCCGAGATGCTGGCACAGATTCTGCAGCGTGGTGCTGAGGCGGGTGATCCGGCCGGCTGTGTCATCTGTCACAACGGGGACCCGAACGAACGAGAGAACAAAGCGCTCGCCCACGGCGGAGATAACTTCTATGCGGATCCGGGCAGTCCGTGGGTA
>DNPC01000659.1 GCA_003501565.1 Planctomycetaceae bacterium
TGGTCGGGGTCGAGTGCCAATTCCGGCATCGGTTCGGGCCCCATCGGTCGATAAACGTGGAACCAGCAATACATCACGCCCATGTCGATCAAGTTGTCGACCCATTGCTCAGTCAACAAATCATCAATGTTCGTCCGACAGATGCTAGTGCAGACACCGGTCAACACCTTGTTGTTCAGGCAATTCTGAATACCTTCCATCGTACGGTTGTAGACATTCCCCTTCCCACGCCGCTCATCGGAGATAATCTCTGTGCCTTCTACACTGATAAGAGGCGTTACATTGCCCATCTTGCGAAGCCGTTTGGCGACTTCGTCAGTGATAAAGTGTCCGTTGGTAAAGACTTGGAAATAAGCGTCTGGATGACACTCCATAAAGTCGAGCAGTTCTTTGTGCATGAAGGGCTCGCCGCCCAAAATGCCAAAAAACGCATTACCCATTTCCTTCGCTTCGGTGACTGTTCTGTTGAGCGAGTCGAAATCGATCTTGGTTTGCTTGGCTGTCACATCCACCCAGCAACCTTGGCAGCGAAGATTGCAACTGTTGATAATCGAGATATAGAGGAAGGGTGGGAAGAATTCGCCTTTTTTGAGTCGGCGTTTATGTTTTTGAACGCTGCGTAGGCCTTTCCAGCCAGCTTGATAGAACAATTTCCACAGCAGCCGTTTATCGGTTTCCCAGATCAGCCGTTTGGCCATTCGGAAGTACATAGTCGATCTTTCGGATCGGAGTCAGTGATTTAAGCGATTAATTATACCTCAGGCTGCCAGATGGGATAATGGACGCGGCGATGCGCTGAAGGGTGGGACGGCGAAACAACTCGAATAGGTGGGTGGCCCACCGCCGAATTGTCGCCACGTTGCGGAATTGCGACTGCAAGCGAACGTGATCCGAAAGACCGTGAATTGCCGCATCGAAGCTGATTTGCCAGCTGCCGGGAACTCTGCCAGCGTACCTGCGACTGGCTTGGAAGCTTTGAGCTACAATGGGGCTTTGGTGCTTCTGCGCTGCTGGTTTTTCCTCACTCCTTGGTCACACCCACGTGAATCGTTCGCACCATCAAGAATTGCTAAATCAAGCGATTGCCGGTGACAAGGATGCACTTGGCGAGCTTCTCGAGGACTACCGGGCGTATCTGACCGTGCTTGCTCAGCGGTATCTGGACAATCGACTCAAAGGCAGATTGGACGCCGCTGATGTCGTTCAGATCACGTTCTTAGAAGCTCAACGGGATATCGGTGCTTTCCGTGGCCACCATATTGAAGAGTTACTGGGCTGGCTTCGACATATCCTTCGAAACAACGTCTCGTCTGCTCATCAGCGGCACCTTCAAACTCAAAAGCGTTCGGCCAAACGCGAGGTTTCGAACTCACCGACCGATTCTCGTCCCGCTTTCACTGATGTGGCTCCGGCTGAGTTGACAACGCCCAGTCAGCGGATGATGCGTGACGAAGCGGCGGTCTATCTCGCAAACTGTCTTGAAGAGATTCCAGACACGCAGCGAGAGGCGATTCGGCTGCGCTACGTCGAAGGTTGTTCGCTCAAGGAGATCTCCGCCAAGATGGGTAAGAGCGAGATGGCCGTCGCCGGACTTTTGAAACGTGGCCTTCAAGCGTTACGTAACCGAATGATCTCGGACAGCTCCGCTGGATAGTCGATTGTGCGCCCCATTTCGCACGACCTCTCGAAGAATACTTGTTATCTAAATCGCGAGGACAATGGTCATGGATGTTCTTCGATCACTTCAAAACTACCTTCTTGAGAACTGGCCCGAGTTGGTGTGGATTGTGGTCGCCACTGCGGCGGCAGCCTACCTGGCAGGCAAACGCAATCGTACGCTGTGGCAACGGCGCAGCTTCCTCGATCGGCTCAATGTATCGCTGACAACGATCCAGGATAACACGCTTAAGATTCGGACCATCCTGGAATCGGATGTGAGAGCAATCTTTCTCAATTCGGCAGCGACCAAGACGATCACACGGCTGGCAAATCAAACTACCGAATCCGATCCGCTGATACCAGTGGCACGCGATGATTGTTGGTACTATCTCAACGCCGTACTAAACGAAGTCAGTGAGAGGTTTTCGCTTGGGTTTATCCGACAGGACAATGATTTACCCACTACGACGGCGAACTACCTACTGTGCTTAACATGTGAACGCGCCGGACAAGTTCGGACGCGAAAGATTCGTGCAATGCTCATCCGAAAAGACACTCTTGAGAATTTGCCTGAGCAATGCCCTGAACTCGAACACCCGACGCACAGCACTCGCTGGGACACACTAACTATTCTTGCCGAGCGGTGGAAACTTGCTCCCCACTATTTTCTTGAGCTCGAACTTGAGCTCTGAACTCGGCGAGAGAGCAAGCTTCCCGTTGAGCTCTGGCGATGACCCTGTGCGACATTTGCCTGTGCTCGGCCAACCAACGTCTCTAGCCCTAGGTTTGTAGGCTCGCCTCCGCGGGAGCTCTTGCCCCCCCATCGGCCACCGGTTGGCGGCGGTTGTTGCATCTTTTGGCGTCTCCACCACCAAATCGGTCGCTGGGTTCTTTTACTGGTGCCCGTTGCGACTATTCTCGATGTAGTTACCACGAAACCTTGGAGACTCGTAGATGTTTAAACAGTTCGTTTGTCGAACGATGTTGCTTGTACTTTGTCTAGCTTTTCCGGCAGTGTTTCATTGCGAACCGGCGTTGTGTGATGATGCTCGTACGCGCCGGCCACTGGAACATAAAGATTACGACCTGTGGAATACGCTGTCGGGCTATCAACTTTCACGCGACGGGCAGTGGGTCGCCTACTCGATCCTGAACGGGTCAGCGGGAGCTCAAGCCGAGCTGCGGCTACGGAATCTCAAGACGGGCGGTGAATACGCAATTGCGCGAGGATCGAGTGTCCAGTTTACTTTCGACAGCCAGCTGGCCATTTATCGCGTTCTGCCTGACGCTGAGCTGGTAAAGCAGCTTCGTAAACGCAAACGACCGAGCAGCGAGTTTCCTAAGACCGAACTAAAAATCCTAAACCTCAAAGATGGCGATGTCACAACGTTGGCCGGCATCGCGTCGTTCCGATTGCCCGAGGAATCGAGCAACTGGCTCGCGTGTCAACTTGAGTCATCGGGTGATGCAGGCGAACTAAAACAGAATAAGAGTGCACCGGAGATTTATGAGGTCACTGAGCATGGACTCGTTCGTCCTGAGAAACCGCTCAAGCTGAAGAGTCGCGAGCAATTGAGAAACGAGCGCGGCGAGACCAAATTGACCATTCGTGAGAAGTCTGCCAGTGAGGAACCGAAGAAAGCGACTGAATCGAAAAAAGCAAAAAATGCCAAGGACTCTGATGATCGTGACAAGAATACGCGAGACGGTCGCCCGCTCGTCCTGATCAATCTCGAAACCGGTATTCGTCGTACTTTTCCTGGTGTAACGTCGTTCGTATTCAGCAAGCATGGTGAACGCCTAGCATTCGCAACCCTACACACCGAGCAAGAGGAAACTGATTCTTCTGGGGCAAAGGACAACCACACAGCTTCGAAACGAGGCGATGGCGTTCATGTTATTGATCTAACTACTTTGAAGAAGTCGTCCGTTGCCGGGGGCGAAGGACAGTACCGTGGCCTGACCTTTAGTGACGATGGAAAGCACCTCGCGTTTATGACAACACGCGATGATGCAGATGCTGATTCACCCTCGTGGGCCGTCTATCACTGGAAGACGCCAGCCAAGTCAGCTTCGAAAATCGCCGATGAAAAATCAGCGGGTATTCCTGTCGGTTGGTGGATCTCCCCACGGTCTAGCCAGCGCTTCAGCGAAGACGGGCGACGCCTGTTCTTCGACACCGCTCCCATTCCTGACGACGTTCTCGATCAACGAAAGGCGAAAAAGGACGGTAAAGAAATCGCGGAGAAGGATGATAGTGACCAGGCGAAACTGGATATCTGGCACTGGCAGGATCCCCAATTGCAGCCACAGCAACTATTGCAAGTTTCGCTTGAAAAGAATCGCGACTATCGAGCCACTTACAACCTGAAGAGAAAGAAAATTGTGCAGTTGGCTACTCGCGATGTGCCAAGCATGTTTATCGACTATCGTTCGTCGAACGACATCGCAGTTGCCAATACGAATGTGCGTTATCTAAAAACTCTTTCGTGGGATATGCCGGGATACCAAGACGTCTATCTAGTAGATCTTGACTCCGGCAAACGCGAGTTGGCTCTGGAAAAGGTGAAGTGGCGGGCGAGTCTTTCGCCGGCCGGCAAATACATGACCTGGTTCGACGCCGAAAAAGGTGCCTGGTTCGCTAAGGCTACCAAGCCGGATTCGGAGGTTGTGGAGATCAGTGCTGGAATCGAACATCCGCTATATGACGAACTGCACGATACACCGAATCTACCAAGGCCTTACGGTTCCGCTGGCTGGATGATGGAAGACGAAGCTTTTTTGGTCTACGACAGCTACGATATCTGGAAATTGGATCCTACCGGGACTAGTGAGCCTGAGTGTATCACCAGTGGATTTGGACGTAGCAAAGATCTGAGCTTCCGCTACCGCACACTTGATCCGCTCGAGCGTGCAATTGCACCGGATGCCAGCCTGATGCTGAGCGCCTTCAACCGGAAAACCAAAGCCAGTGGTTACTATATTCTGAATCTCGCCAGGCCTTCAGCGCCTAGCGACAGCGAAGACGCCGAAGACGCGTCCGACTCGGTTCCACCTCTTCAAAGACTAGTCATGCTGGACGAGGCGATGGGTCGGCTGGTGAAGGCCAAGGACTCGGATCGCGTGGTGTTCACGCGAAGCACATTTCGTAACTGTCCTGATCTATGGGCCAGCACAATCGAGTTTGAGGAAATCCAACGCGTTAGCGATATCAATCCCCACCAAGATCGATATACCTGGGGCACCGCTGAACTGGTGCACTGGGATGCTTCTGACGGACAGCCGCTTGATGGAATTCTGCTCAAGCCAGATGACTTCGATCCGTCGAAGAAGTATCCGATGATGGTCTATTTCTACGAACGAAACTCGGACAATCTTCACAGCTATTATCCGCCTGCAGCGGGACGTTCGATCATCTGCCATAGCTTCTATGTAAGCCGCGGCTACTTGGTGTTTATTCCTGATATCCCTTACAAAACGGGTGAACCTGGGCCGAGTGCTGCCAACGCTATCTTGCCGGGGGTCGAGAGCCTGGTTGCTCAAGGTTTTGTTGACAGCAACAAAATCGGAATGCAAGGCCACAGCTGGGGTGGCTATCAAACGGCCTACTTAGTCACACAAACTGACATGTTTGCGTGTGCCGAATCCGGTGCGCCAGTTAGCAATATGACCAGCGCCTATGGCGGAATTCGCTGGGGCAGCGGCATGAGTCGCATGTTTCAGTATGAGAGGACTCAAAGCCGCATTGGTGAAGACCTATGGTCTGCACGCGAAAAATACATTGCCAATTCACCGTTGTTTTTCGCAGACAAAATCAATACGCCGCTGCTTATTTTGCACAATGATGAAGACGGTGCGGTGCCATGGTATCAAGGTATCGAGTTATTTGTGGCGCTTCGCCGACTTGAAAAGCCTGCTTGGATGCTCAACTACAACGGTAACCCACACTGGGTTATGGGCGATGCGAACCGTCGTGATTTTGCAATTCGCATGCAACAGTTCTTTGATTACTACCTGATGGACGCACCGGAACCCGAATGGATGGCCGTCGGTGTACGTGCTGTTGATAAGGGCGAGAACTATGGTCTTGAGCTGTTGGAACCTGAGTCTGAGGATTAGAAGGTTTGATCAGCCAACAAGCGCGATGAGCGAGCACTTTCGGTTAGTTCATTCTTCCGACTGTATATGCAACAACACAATGATGCCTAGCTGGGCACCGCTGGCCAGCTAGGCTCTGCGCAGCTAAGCTCCGCTGGGCTCGAAAGAGTCACCATGAACTACTGCTGGGCTGGATCACGCCATCCTCAGCCTGTTTCATTGGTCGCTGCCGCCGCTCGCAAGTTTGTATGCTGATGCTACGGCTAGAAAAATCCAAAGCGCGTCCATGGGCGAAAAAGTATCGGTGAAGGTTGGCATTTCTGCCTCCAGCAGACTTCGCAGTTCTTCAAGTGATTGCTGGCGTTCGGCCAACATATCCTCTCTATCTGCTTCGGTTAGATTCTCAAATCGTTTGGAGGCTTCTTTCCACACTGCTGGAGGATAGTCGGCTTCTCCCACAGCCGTTTCCTTGTTCTGACCGGCAGGCCAACGTATCGTTCGCCCACGTTCCTCTAACTCTTCCACTACGTTGTCTGCTAGCATCGTCATGACGGTGCCGTCGTCGATAGAGCTGCTTTCGGCAGCTTCATCAAGAATTGAGCTCATTGGCCCGCTTACCAACAAATAGAAGACGACGAATTTCGATGTTATCACGGCTAACAACGCTATCGCCGCCGCTACTACGCCCTGGAACTCTGATTCTTCGATACTGTCTAGGTGTGCCGCAAAGCGTACTCCTAAACCGACTAGTATTCCGATCCCCCAAGCGACATAACCAACTTCTATGTTTGCGTAGTAGCCGAGCAACACCCAAACTAGTCCACCGACAACTGCACCAATTGCACCACCTATCAACCATTTTATGAACGGCATTACATCACCTTGCTACCCAGGCCTGTGTTTCAGAACACCCTATGCATCTGCATCGGTCGCTCTGCAATCTGTATCGGTGATGCTTCGATGTCAACCAAACAATTTGAAAAACAACTCGTTTAGCTCAAAAGAGACACTCTTGACGCAATAGATTCCATTACAACCCCATACTTCAGGGTGTATGCCGCCGCCAGCATGAGTACTAGATTACCTGTACTGCTACTAGCGTCTTGACCATCGAACGGTACGCTTCGTCTTACGGCTACCAGCCGAGTACGTAGCCGAAGATAAGCGGTGCAACAATCGTCGCGTCGCTTTGGATCATGAATTTGGGACCGTGTTGGTCAAGCTTGGTCCAGGTAATCTTCTCGTTGGGCACCGCCCCTGAGTAACCACCATAGCTAGTGACTGCATCACTAATTTGTGCGAAGTACGCCCAGAGAGGAATGTCTTCTTGTAGATCCTGAATGAGCATCGGCACTGTACAGATAGCGAAATCGCCTGCTATGCCGCCGCCTATCTGAAAAAAACCAATTGGCCCGTCCTGGCTCTGTGCACGGTACCAGTCGGCAAGCATATGTAGTTGTTCGGTACCACTACGCAGCGCCGAATGCGAACCGACTGTTCCGTCCATAACACGTGCGGTAAACATGTTTCCCAGCGTGCTATCTTCTGCGCCTGGTGAGACGATTGGCAGTCCTTTTTCTTTTGCTGCAAAAACCCAGCTGTTCTCTATTGGTACCTGGTAATGCTGCTTGAGGTCTTCTTGATCAAGTATTTCATAGAAATACTCGTATGGAAATTTGCTTGTACCAGCGTCCGACTCGCGCCGCCAGAATTCGGTCAACCGCTGCTCCATATGTCGCATGACTGTTTCCGGGATACAAGTATCTGTCACGCGATTGAAGCCATCGGACTGTAGCTGCACCTCGTCAGCCGCACTCAAAGCTCTCCAATCCTCGATCACTTTGTATTCGTTATGCGCGAACAGATTGAACAAGTCCTCTTCGAGGTTAGCCGCTGTGCAGCTAATCGCATGGACCTTATCGTGCCGGATCATCTCGGCCAACGAAACGCCTAGCTCCGCCGTGCTCATCGCGCCTGCCAGTGACACCAGCATCTTGCCGCCATCTTGTACGAAGTCGCGATAGCTCCTAGCTGCAGCCAGAGTCTCCCGCGCATTGAAGTGGCGATAGTGCCGCTCCATGAATTCGGTTATTGCGCCCGTCATCGATATCCTCGTTTCCGTCAGTCCTGTAGCGACGTTACGGCAAGATGCCGCTGTTACGATGACTCGCTACCACCTAAACCCCGATTATGCATCTGATACGTAGCCCCGAACAAGCAAGTGCATTTAATGCCGCTACTTCGGACGAAACGTCACTGCAGGCTCTGGCGGCACAATGCAAAGTCAGGTAGGAGACACTTACGCCGCCGGGGCAGGATTGGTTTCGACCTTGTTGGCGGCCGGCATGCACGATTTTGGTTAACCGTCAGCTGGCAGGAGTACGTGAGCCGTGTTACGCGTTTGCGTGCCTTGCTACACGCACGCCTGCCTTGTTCAACGACGCGAGACTTGTTGCACGCATGGGGGCCGCTGGCATTGTTTGCCGTACGCCTGCCGGCTGACGGNNGGATTGGTTTCGACCTTGTTGGCAGCCTACATGCGTAATCAGGGTTAGACAGAAGCGTCCAGTGCCATTGGCATTACGACGTATGCGTAACCGTCTTCAGTTGTCAGTAGAGCTGGCTGGGTCGACGAAGCCACATCCATCTTGAACGTTGCGTCACTATCTAGCACCTTTAGGAAGTCACTCAGGTATCGATAGTCCAATTTCATCTTGATCGATTCACCTTCGTAGTCGATCGGCATTTCTACCCGGCTTTGCCCGAGGTCCGCTGTTTTGGCGGTCAACACGAGTGAGCCGTTGGCAAACTCTAGATCGATGCCACGTGTTTCTTGATCGGCGACGATCGCAGCCTGACGTAATATGTTGTAAAAGGGGCCTACGCTCATCTCGATTTTCGGTGAGTCCTCGCGGCTAGGCAGGACTTGACGCCAATTCGGGAAACGCCCTTCTACAAGCCGCGTGAATATCGTGCATCGACTTGTTCTTAGAAGAACATCATTGCTACGTGCACTGACATGGACTACCTCTTCTTTGTCATCAATCGACCGCTCGATCAACGTCAATGCCCGGGTTGGAACAATT
>DNPC01000372.1 GCA_003501565.1 Planctomycetaceae bacterium
CATCAATCAGGTCGTTGTCTTCCATGAAGCGAACGAAGACACACGACAACACCCATGCCACGGCTACCTGATCAAGATAATCCTCCAGCCAAACCTCGTAGGCTTGAGCCGTTCGACCTCCCTTTTCAATTTGCTCGTAAGCTTCCTTCAATCCAGCGTTGATGCCTGCGTTGTCACCAACACGCTTGAGCAAGTCGTCGGCTAGTTCAGCTACCAACTTTCTGAGTTCAGGAAGCAACGCCTTGATATCTATCATGATTCTTACTTGCTACTTCCTGCTGGACTCTCGGCTGTTACTTCTTTGATGCGGCCACGATGGAGATTGTCGATCCAGTTCTCAGACACGGTTGCACGCTGGCCTGTACTGATCAGTGGAATCTGAACTCCGTCCAAATACGGCATGTCACTCTGGCTATCGGTCGCAACCAATACCCACAGACTTGGACAGGCCGCATCATGCCCAACTCGGTCCCGAAGCGTTTGCAGGACCGACATCATTTCGTAGCGGGCGATTAGGCCAAGATGAACCATCAAGAGCGGCTGCACTCGATCCATGATCGAAGCTGAAATCTCAGGAGCGACTTCGCTCATCAGATGCAGCAAACTGCCCCAATCCTCAGAGCGTGGGCCTTCAGCATCCGACTCGTAAAGGTCGTTCCAGGGAAATTCGTATTCTTCGGACTTGGCACGCAGTTTCTCGAACAGCAGATCATCAAACGACACACGCTGTAACTCAGGGAACCGATGCAACAAGTTGCGCTCACAAGCTCGCAAATAGCTGGGCTTCACCGTGAGCACCAGAAAGCCACCGTCACGAAAAGCATGTTGCAATCGATCTTCAGTTTGACGAGCCGCAACGGTTTCCGGTGAAGATGAATCTACGTGCCTTGTCGAGGTTGCCGTATCTCGCCGACTGCCAATCGATGATCCCGATGTCACCAGGATTCGAGCTTCGCTGCGTCGATAGACTTCTTTGTCGGAATCCCAGCGAACATCCACGCCCACCTTCTGAAGCATCCGCTCCAGTTCTTTTGGATCAGTCGGAAGCGGCTTTGCTTCGGGATATCGACTGCGAACTCGATTGTGTACCTGTTCAATCTTGAACCCTTGATTGGACTCGCCCAACCCAAGGCCACTCAGAGCACCAATACCCAGCCGCAAAGCACGCAATGCATCCATGCCGTGGGGATAGAGTTCCTGGCGTGATGAAACCGCTGCACCATCAGCCATTGCTGCGGCCAACTTGATCAGCCTGTCGCCAGTGAAGGAGTGACAACCGGGGACAGGTGCGGGCTGCGGTACGTCATACAATTCCTGAAAAACCCTCAAGCGAGGCAGCAGCGGGTCAGCTTTGGATGTCCGATCTGCGACTTCGCCTAGCTTCTCTGCGTAGGTGGCCAACTCGTTGGAACACGAAATGACCGTCTTCCCTGAGAGTCTTCTTATTTCATATCGTGGCTCGGTCAGAGAGCCTTCGGTCTCAACAGCAGCACGGGCGATTGCAGATGCCATCCGCCCATGATTGAGCGTGGTTGCTGAATCGGTGCCGAGATTGTCGGATGGTGGTCGCAGCAGGATCGTCAGTTCGATCAGTTCTTTGATTGTGACCACGCCACCAAGTCGCTGAATCTGTTCATGCAACTCGTTGCGAAAGGCAGTCAGCATGGAGTCTTTGCCCCAGCGCCGGTGTTCCGATGCCAGGGATTGCCCGACCTTCGCACGAGTTTCCTGCAATGCGACGGCGACATCCGACTGGCTAGGCCAGACATTGGCGGGCGTGTCTTCACTTGCCAATAGATTCAGCAGGCCGGAACGAATCTGCCATTCTGTTTCCTTTTTGGCACTTCGAGTGCCAACGACTCGACTGTGTAGCCTCTCAAGCGTGGGTGTTTTTTGGTCGTCGTCAGTCGTCGTAGATTTCTTGCCAGTGACATCAGGGAACTTCAGTCGAAGTTCCGCAATAAAACCCATGATCTCACGTCGGTACTGATCACCAACGCCTCGCATCAATCGAATGTCATGGATGTCGCACAACAACAGTTCTTTGACCGTTGTAATGTTCAAACTATCCAAGGCATCACGAGCACGAGCCGAAAGGTCGAGAGCAGCGATCAAGGTGTCGAGTTCAGCTTCATCCAGTGAGATTGTTGTAGTGACAGTCTCGCCGGAGGATGTCGTGACGGTCTGGTCGTCGGCCTCCATAAAGACCTTTTCCCACGCAAACCGCATCTCTTTGGCATTGTCGAAACGTTTCTGCGGATCACGATGAAGTGCCTTACCAAAGAAGGCGGTAAGCCCTTCACGCACACTCGGCTTGAACTTCTCAACATCAAGGATCAACTCATCCTCGGTGTCCGCTGGGCTGGCGACATTTTCTTCGCCCCACTTCGGCAGTTGGTCATGCCCCAGCGTCATCTCGTACAACGTCACACCGGCTGAATATCGTTCAGCCGCCAAGTCCCACTTGCCCGACTTTCGGTTCTTCAGGAACGGATCGGTGTACCCCGTCGTGCCAACACGCAAGTTGTCGAACGGCACGCTCGTAAGCGAAAAGTCATAAAGGATTAGCTGATTTTCACTCCGGTTGTTCTTGAAGATGCCAATGTTGTCTGGCTTGATGTCACGATGCACAACGCCATGCCGTTCGAGAGACTCAACAGCCGATAACAGGTTGCCACCGTAGCGAGAGAGAAGGTCCAGAGCCGGAACGCCGTACTTGCGAAGATGTTTGGCAAGTGATTCTTCTCCCGCTTTTTCAAGGACCAGAATCGTCTTTCCAGCGATCTCGATGGTGTCATGAATCTTGATGACGAACTCACTCTGAATCTTCTTGAGTGCTTCGCCTTCCTCGACCAACCGAATATTGTCGTCTTCAGTCAGAGCTACTTTCAGAACGAACTCTTCGTCGCCCTTGGTAACGAGCAACGCTCGTGCAGTTGCTCCCTGGCCGAGCACACTCTTGACGGTGAAGTCGTTTTCAAGTCGATCACCACGTTTGGCCTGCAAAGGATCGACAATGGCCGATTGATCGGGGGCAGTTAGTTCGTCTTCAACTTCATCCAGGAGTGAGAGGAAATCTTCCACGTTGCCAATGCGTGTCAGTGCATCGGGGTGTGTGCTCCACTGGATAAACTCTTCCAACTTCGCACCAGCACCATCCATGACAGCGGAGACGCTCAGTCCTTTGTGCTGCCGTAGTGTTGCCGTTTGTTCGCTCAAACTTCCTGCTGGCGGTCGGGAAGTAAACAAATGGAACGCAATCGCACCGAGTGAAAAGATGTCCGATGCTTCGGAGACACGTCGTGCATCGGCAATTGCTTCTGGAGACATGTAAACCAGAGCTTGTGATTCAACCCAATCCTCAACCTGCGTGATGGGAGCCGATACGCTGGTTTGCATTTTTGCACCGACCTGCCAGTTGTAGACTTGCAGGTATAGCTGCGACGGATCATCAAACACTGATGACTCACGAGTCGTCATCGTGCCGGGCGGAAGCTCTTTTTCGGCTTCTCTCCGTCCACCATCGTCTTTCATCACCAGAATGCTGGACGGAGAAAGCGAGCGATGGATAACTCGTTTGCGATGTGCGTATCGGACGACATCAGCGATGTCTCTGAGAAACGCCAATCGCTGTGTCGTTGTCAGCTTGTGACAGTGTGTTGAAAGGTAGTGATCAAACCGAATCGACTCTGGATCGTCGTAACGAAACAGCAGTGCTGGTCCAAGTTCATGTTCTTTGTAGTCGGAGACCGGCAGCACATTCGGATGGTTTAATGACCGAATGATTTCGTACTCTCGAATTGCCGCTCGTTTACGCCGCTTGCGATCTTCCTCTGTCGAAGCTCCCGCAACCGTATACATGCGGACTCGACGAAAGTCGCCTTTGACCGAAACATGCTCGGCAATGCGATCCTGATACCCAGGACCGTCAGCAATCAATTCACCAAGCTCAAAGTCGCCAATTCGACGTGACTTTTGGGATGGGCGAATGCCAGAGTCGTCGATTGCTTTCGCCAGAGCACGAGCGACTTTGGTGTCGATAGTGCTGCGAAGGTCAGGGTCAATCCCTTGTCCTTCACGTCTCAGGACTGCCGCAAGAATCCCTTTCCGCTCCTTCTGTGTTTCAGAAGCTTTGCGATCTTTCAGGAAGACTCTGTTTCGTGCAGGGCCTTGAAGATCACATTGAAGATCGTCTGCGGACAGAAAGACCACGGCGTCCAACCAGGGGACTCGGATTTTCTTCGTCGATGATTGTGCTTTCAGCAATGATGAAAGAGCTTTGGCTTTGCGATTGGCCAGCAACACCGGGTTGTCATCAGAGATCACTCGACCGTCTGGAGTGTTGCGAGTCCAGGTTCCCGCATCACCACGGACACGCCCTGGCCAACTTTTTATCTCAACCAGAAAGAAACCCTGCTTGGTCAGCACCAACAGGTCCACTTCGTAGATCGCACCATCACTGGTCTGGAATTCAAAGTTTGACCACGCCCGGTACGGATCATGATTCGGCAGGCCTGCTCGAACAAAGTCGAGAGCACGCCTTTCATGCTCGTATTCAGAGGGAGTGATAATTTTCCAGCGAGGAGTATCCATCGACTTCGGTGCGCCCCACTACCGAGGTTTCTTTGAGGTTGGTTCATCCGATTCAGCAGAATCATCTTCTGGTTGCACCTGACGAAGCAGCGCATCGAGTTCCTCCTGCTTGAACAGTCGGTAGCCATTCACCGGATGACGGTGCGCAGCGATCTTCCCGGCGTTCTCCCAATTGCGAAGCGTATTCGGCGAAACGCCGAGATAATCCGCCGCTTCCGAGATGCGCAAAAAGTCTTTCAGCTTGTCCACGAGCGGTCTCCACCTGCCACTAGGGTGCGATGCCTATGCTTGGCCAACCTTACCAAAGTCCGTTACACTTGTCGATCAGGCGGGGCAGCGCAATGAGCACGCCGGGAACGGAAAGACTTCAAATTGGTAAGAACATCAGATGGCTCGGTACATCGACACGAAGAAGCTTGGCTCAGGTGGTTTCGGGGAAGTCTGGCTTTGTAAGCGAGACCAAGGTGCTGAGGATTTCGCAAAAAAGAAGCTTCTCTCGTCTGTTGACGAAGATGGGGTACGCCGGTTCCAACGGGAAGTTCGTTTGCTCAAACAGTTGGACCACCCCAACGTCGTTAAGGTTGTTGGAATTCATCTTCAGAAGGCACCGTTCTGGTACGTGATGCCTCGGTACAACCATACGCTCTACACAGAAATCCCAAATCTCAAAGGCGACTCGGATCGTGTTGCAGCAATATTCGCTGAGATTCTTTCCGGTATGGAATACGCTCACGGTGAAGGGGTGATTCACCGAGACCTCAAGCCAGAAAACATTCTGATGAACGATGACGACGATCTTGTCATAACAGACTTTGGTTTAGGTCGTGCTCTCGACTCAGAAAGCACACGAAACACGATCACTGGCTTTGGCATGGGAACCTTTTTGTACATGGCTCCCGAACAAATGACTAACGCAAAGCATGCTGATCAAAGATCGGACATCTATAGCCTCGGTAGAATCCTTCTTGAAATGCACATTGGAAGGCTCCAGACTCCCAGCAACGACACAACGGGCGTTGACGGTGGAGTTGCGCATTTAATTGAAAAATGCACACGTACCGAACCTGATCGCAGATACCAATCAGTTGAAGAATTGCGAAATGATTTCAATGCGGTCTTCGGAATATCGCAGACGATGTCGCCCTACGATGAGATAACTCAGATTGCGAAGCAATTGGGGCGACCGTCAGCGGATGCCCAAGAGAAAGTTGAACGGTTGCTCGACTTGATTTCTCAACACCGTTCCGATACCGACATGGTGCATGAAGTCGTGATGGGATTATCCAGTCGGGCTGCAAAACGAATTCTGAAGTACGACAAGCCCCAGGCTCGGCAACTTGTCGATCAATTTGTTTCTCACGCAACTTCGCAAGGCTGGGGGTTCTCATATACCGATGACATCGGACGACAATGCAGCAGTCTTTTTCAGGCGATGAATGACCCAGAGATCAGAGCAAACTTGATTTACTGCGTTATGGATGTGGGTTTCGGACACAATCGCTGGGCGGTTATGGCAATCTTCGACGACCTCATTGAGCAAGACTTCACTGTTGCAGAAACACTGGCGGTAGCGGAGAAGCTTCGTAATGCATCGCCTAACCGTCGAAGGCAGGCCAGGGATCGGCTGACAATGTCAAAGTTGAAGCCCGAAATTGTTGAAGCATTGATGGATGGAGAATGAAAATCCTCTTCCTGCACGGTTGGCGTAGTGTCGTTGGTGGCGTCAAGCCAACGTATCTTAAAGACGCCGGTCACGAAGTCATCAACCCGAAACTCGATGACGACGACTTTGATGACGCCATCAAAACGGCCCAAGCAGAATACGACCAAGATCAGCCCGATGTAATCGTGGGTAGTTCAAGAGGCGGTGCGGTTGCGATGAACATCGAATCCAATGGCACGCCGCTGGTCCTGCTATGCCCAGCCTGGAGGAAGTGGGGAACGGCGACCTCAATTAAATCGAACACGACGATTTTGCACTCACGCCAGGACGAAGTGATTCCATTTGCCGACAGCGAGGAACTCGTTGCCAACAGCGGTTTGCCATCGTCAGCATTGATTGAAACTGGAAACGACCATGGGTTAGCTGATCCAGAGCCTTTGCAGAAGATGTTGGAGGCAGTCGAGGTACATCAATGACTGATCCGACGTGGCAGAAGCTTTTCGACCAGTATCGCCAAGCAGAGCACAAGCAGCGACGTGACCTTGTACCGGTTGCTCGTAAGTTGTTGCCACAGAGCAGCAAGGAAGAATGGGGCAACTTGATTGTTCTGTTGAAAGATGATGTTCTCAAGTGGTTTGTGGCTGAAATCTTTGCCAAAGGACCAATCCCCAAGAGATACTTTGAGGCATTCATGCGTGCCGCAATCGAGGAGCAAAACCCAAGCTTCAATCGACGGTTTGTCGAGCCGTGCATCAAAACGTTTGGGCATCGTAAGGTCAACGAGTATCTCTTGGATGTAGTTGAGACTTCCGCTTCTTCAGAAGTCGCTGGAGCGGTTGCTGCCCTGTATTGGGCCAACATGTCGATCTCATTCTCAGGTGAAGTACCTGAATACACCTTGGAGTACGCAACCGAGGAGTCTCGTAGTGCCTTTCTCGAACTCAGTGACGTTTGGAAACGAAAACAGCGGTTGTTTCTCGAAACATTCCTTCGCAACGAAGATGTTGATGTGCGAAGGCAAATCATTCCTAGCCTGAAGCTAAAGAACGTTTCGGAACCGAATAGTGAGCTTGCAGAACGAGTCATTTCAATTGCACGAAGCCATTCAGATGAATACATCCGACACCGTGTAGAAGTTCAACTCGGCAACGAGCATCTTTTGAAACCTATCCCTGATCGAGAGCGTGGTTGATGGTGACCGGTTTCCAATGCTCCACCTGCGGCCAAGTACATGACCAACTCCCGATGGAATTTGGTGCTGCCGCTCCCGCTCTCTACGACCAGATTCCAGAGAAAGAGCGTGAACACCGTTGTGACCTGAACGATGATCTTTGCGTCATCGACGAGGAACACTTCTTCATACGTGGATGCCTCGAATTACCAGTCGTCGATAACGAGGAGAACTTCATTTGGGGAGTTTGGTGTTCTCTGAGCAGAGAAAGCCTCAAACGCTGCTGCGAAATCTGGGATCAGGAAGGAAGAGAATCAGAACCGCCCTTCTTCGGCTGGCTTTCAACTGCACTGCCGCTTTACCCAAGTACGCTCAGCTTGAAAACCAACGTACACACCCGCCCCGTAGGGCAGCGCCCGTTCATCGAGCTTCAACCAACTGACCATCCCTTGTCGGTCGAGCAGCAGACGGGCATTACAATGGAGCGTGTTCAAGAGATTGCTGAGGCATTGCTTCATCCGAGGGATATCGCATGACTAAAGAGTCGGCACGAGAACTAATCGATGGAATTCTTGAGTTGCTGAGTAACAACAAGCATGCTGCTCCGGTTGCGGAATCTTTGTCGCTCGCTGGTCAACGCCCCGAATCAATTGTCGATTTAGCGACTGCCGTAATTGACCAACATCCGAAGGGCGGCACGTTTTTAGACGCAGCATTGAGTTTTTTGCCCGACGATCACTGGAGCCGCTTGGTTGAGTCCGCATTGGGTGTTCTCAGCAAGAATGAAAATAACGATGCGGCTGAATCCGTAATCGCCTACGCCAGTCTTCAGTGCCCAGAGGCAATTCACCCGTATCTTAATGACGTGTTTTCGATCAGACCAAATGGGACGAGTTATTACTCAGCCTATCCGTGGCGAAATTCTGGCTCCCTGCATTTCGACTATTTGAAACGCCTGTTTGAGGAGGCAACGTCGTCGGTCGAGAAGCAGAATGCGTGGGAGGCAATGCTTCAATCACGCTATCTCCCTGCCATTGATTTTGCCCGCCAACATGCGGATGAGGTTGTGCCTGCGGATGCTGGATG
>DNPC01000275.1 GCA_003501565.1 Planctomycetaceae bacterium
AAACAATCTGTGTGAATCATACAACTCAAGTGTCGGCCGTTCATGTCCCCCTGCCAAAAACTTTGATTGCTATTCACCACTGATCCGAGAAAGTTGATATGGTTTACCCTGATCATAAACTTGGCTAACTCGCAGCGTTTACTCCGCTGGTAACTCGGGGAACTCTGTAGATGTCTACAGAAAATTATGAATTACGATATCGACATTGTCTTGTGCAGATTCGCTACCGATAATTTCTGGCCAGTGTTCTAGCTGGTCTGCCAACTCTCCGGTCAGTCCTTTCTTGCTGCCCCACCAAACACCGGACTTGAAATCGTCGTCGTTCAGTAACACGTCGACGTAACGTTTGGCACCGACATCAACAGAATGAGCTCTACCAAGCTGCTGCAGAACCCACATGGCAGTATTCATGGTCCATCGTTGATGCCAAGGTAACGTCGCTGTCCCGGAGGTACCACGTGCCATTCCAGGATCGACTGTAACAAACCTGATGTCGGAGTGTTTCCGCGCCATTTTCATCGTCCACAACGCCCCCATTAGCTTTACAGACCCATAGATGTCTGTATACGTCTTCTTGTTAACGAATTTGCCGCCATTTGCTACAGAGGTCCATTCTTCAATTGAACCACTCGCGATAGACGGTTTCGCGGCCCCAACCTCTGAGGCTCCCCTCGCAGCAAAACTTGCAACGTACATTACCGATCCGCCCTTGGACAACTTGCCGTTCTTCATAAGGAGATCGGTGAGGTGAACGTGTCCGAGCACATTGATCGCAAAGATAAACATGACGCCAGATTCTGTGAGCTTGGTTGGGTCCCTTCCACCAGCACCACCAGCATTGAGTATGATTCCGTCGACTTCGGTGTTGAGGTCGTCTGCAGCTCTGCGGCAGGATTCTAAATCACCGACATCTACAATCAAGATTTCGAAGATCTTCTTCCCGGTTAAGTCCTCCAATTGACGACGAGCCTCTTGAGCCCGCGCTTTGTTGCGACAGGCCAAGAAAATTTGGGAAATACCCTTCTGCAGGGCAAACTGTCGCGCTGCCTCGAATCCAAGTCCGGAATTAGCGCCTGTAATGAGAATTGAAGAGTGATTCATGCCAATCAGCAATAGATAGTTAGTAAGAGACAGGAGCCGACATTAGCTTTACGTTGTTTCCCGTCGAGCAAAGACCAGGCTTCAAAATCGGCTACGAGACAGCGGTCGTCACCACCTCCCAGCAAAACCACGAGCAGTTATTCCCCAAGAAGTGCCCCGCTTCGGTCAATTGGCCTGAAAAGCACCCAACGTCTATGAGTTCGGCGAATTGGAAAGCCGACTGAGATTTCAGAACACTTCGTTGCTCTCTCATGTTCATCGAGGGCGGAGCCTGACGAGCGATTCGCAGCTTTGGATGACGACAATTCGAGCAATACGCTGCTAATCTAGCACCCACATGGGCCTGCCATCGCTCGAATACCCTAAAGCGAAATGTTGGCATAGCCAGCGGTTCCACATCAGTGAATATTCACCGTCATTAACCACGTAGCGAAATCCGGGGAACTCATCGGTTTGAAGTTCTTGATCCGTTGGATATTCGCCGTCTTCAACCTTGATAGCCTCTAGCCGGTTTCGAGCATCCTCCAACCGCAGAGCATGGTATTGTTCTTCCAAGACAAACGGCAATTCTATTGCCGCGACCACCATCGCAGTAAGGACGACTGAGGCGATACGCTGGCGACGGCGTTGGACCATTGCCAACAGAAAGGTCGTTTGAGCCGAAAAAATCGTGAGCAGCATGTAGCGTTGGACATCTAAAGAAATGGAAAGCTCTGGAGTTGCTAGGCTGATATCTTGCGTACTGGACTGACCAAGTGTTAACACCATTGCTCCCAAGAATAGTGCGACGACGGTCGGAATTGCACTAAACATCCAATTCCGTCGCCAGATTACGTCGGGCCAGATAAGCAAGAATACTGGTAAGGATACGGACGTTATTCCCAAGAGAAGTTTCCAGGAGGTTCCATAGTTCCAGGCTCGCAAGTGCCAGGACATCCAAAACGCGAATAGCACAAACACGATCCCACCGATTCGTCGTAGCCATCGAATCTGAGTGTTCGATTGCGGCGCTATTACGGCGCGCATCTGCTTTGCGAGCTCTTCTGGCGGGCCCATCTCTTTCAGCGCAGCGAAAACGGCTTGCTCCTCATCGAGGCCGCGATGCACGTGACTCTTCACGTGAGCCCGAAGATCCTCACGCACTTCTTCAATGATCAACCGCGACGACTCCGGCGTCATGTTTAGACTCTGTTCCAGCGAGTCTAGATAACCCAAAACACTCTCTGAAATCAACTTAGTCATCGATGTAGTCTCCTAGAATTGAACTCACCGAACTGGTGAATTGCTGCCATTGCTGACAACGCTGTTGATGGACTCGTTTTCCTTCCGCGGTGATGTTGTACATCTTTCGTTTCTTTCCTTTGGTCGGGAGATGCCATTTGGCTTTGATCCACCCCTCACGCTCTAGGCGATAGAGCAGAGGGTACAGCGTGCCCTGCTTGAAACGAAACTGACCATCACCATAGTCGCTCATCGAAACGAGTATGTCATATCCATGCATCGAACGTTTCCTGAGCAATGTCAGAACCACCAAATCGGCACAGCTGCGCACAAGGTCGGACGAAAATGAAGATTGAGCCATTGTTGATTGCAATCCAGGTGAACAGTGGCGTCTTGTCAATTCAATCTGCTTAGTCGCCCCAATCGACTGTCGCAATCGGTAAAGCTTTAACGCGAGACTCAATCGCTTCAGCAAGGGGAACTTCGCAAGAGGTTTCGGTTCGGCGTTAAACACCTGACTTGGGGACAGACAGACGAATCCCGTACGCGCGAACCACGCGATGACCAAGCAGAAGTGCGTGATTGCATCCCCAGCGCACTGACCGACAGATTACCTTGCCTTAGATACTATGTCACGCATAGTATAAATGTCAACAGTGATAGTCGGAAAAGGAGCATTCTCCTATTCAGCAATGCTGAACCACATCATCGCTTGAAGATTCTTCCGCATGCCAACTCAATTCGGATAAGTGACTTTTTCTTTGAGCGGCTTTGGACGTTGAATAGATCGCATTGGGTGAATCGCGCTGAGCTACAGCAATTCGGTTGTGGGTGTCCAATTGCTGTTTCAATATACGTTAGCTGTCTCGATAAAAGACCGCCAGCCAGACAGTTGGCTCATTCGGCGATGTCGATTCAACTCGGTGTTTGCGATGTGCTTGAATATTTACGAAATCCCCGGGCTTCATGTGGATGGGCTTTTCGCAGTCATCGAAAAGCAACTTGGCTTCGCCTTTGAGGACTACTACGAATTCATGTTCGTCTTGGTCGTACCAAAAGTCCGCAGGGCTACTCTGTCCTGTGGACACAATTCGTTCAATGCGAATTGACTCCGTTTCGGCAAGAACGTCAACGAGTTCTTCAGGCAGCGAAGTTGGAAGATCAGTAAAAAGGTTTCCGGGTTCACTCACTCCACCAACTCCATGATAATTTCTTCGTACTTAATGTTGCGCTCTGACACTGGTGACCACGCACGACGGTTTCCTAATAGCCGCCCGTTTGTCCTGCACTACAATTACGTGACTGAGCCGCGTACCTTTCGTGGTTCGTGCAACCGAGATTTCCTGCCGCCTGGCACCGACGCATGCATCTTGCGTCGACGAAAACGCTGAGCATCCTTGAAAGGACATAATCATGACACTTCTTTGCCTGCTAGTCACCCTGCTGCCACCGATATCTGGTGATGCCAATTGGCCGGCGTTTCTAGGGTCTGGCGCGAGTCAACCTGACGTGGCAGATTTGCCTCTAAAGTGGTCGCCAAAGAAGGGTGTTGAGTGGATCGCCGAAATTGAAGGTCACGGTCAGTCAAGTCCGGTGCTCTGGGGCGACAAGGTGTTTGTGACCAGCGTCTCTGGCAAAGAGAAAGAGCAGTACCACTTGTCTTGCATCAACGCCCAGTCGGGTGAGCCACAATGGTCTGCGTCAGTAACAAATAGCGATCCGGCTGCGAACAGCTACTATGTCAGCCGTGCGGCTCCCACGCCCATCGTCGATGCAAATCGTGTGATCGCGTTCTTCGAAAGTGGTGATTGTGTTTGCTTCGCGCACGACGGCGAAAAACGCTGGCAACGCAACATCGCCACCGAAGTTGGGAAAGTCTCTGCAGAATTTGGACTGGGTGCATCCCCATGTCAAACCGCCGAAACCATGTTTGTTTTGATCGAGCACGATGAACCAGGCAGCTTGATCGCCATCAACAAACAGACTGGAAACACGCTTTGGAAAGTCGATCGACCAGCGGGACGTAGCTGGAGCTCGCCTGCGATAGTCGCAGTCGCCGGGGCACCACACGTTGTGGTCAGTTCGAGCGGAAGTGTGCTCGGTTTCTCGCCCAAGACAGGTAAACAACTTTGGCAGCTCGATGAGATCGGTGGGAACACGGGCTGTACACCGATCGACTGCGGTGACGGCCGGTTCCTTGTGGGCGCATCGCCGGGCCGCAACGGCGAAAATGCCGGATCAGCCGCTCAGTCAAATTGCCTTGTGCAAATCTCCAGTGGTAACGATGGTTTTGAAGCAACGAAAGTCTGGGTTGCTGAACGAGCGTTTCCCTCTTGGGCTTCGCCGATCATACACGAGGGATTTGCTTACTGGGTGAATCGCTCCGGTGTTGTCTTCTGTTTCGATGTCACTACCGGCCAGAGCGTGTACCAGCAGCGGCTCAAACAATCCTGTTGGGCCACCCCCTTCGGAATCGGCGACCGGATCTACTTCTTTGGCAAAGACGGACTGACTACGGTGATTGCGGCTGGAGCGGAATTCAAGGTGCTAAGCGAGAATACGACCTGGGGCAAAGACGACTTGCCAGCTGAAGCGCCACTCGGCGAAGAAGCGACCGAAGAACGTCGGAGAGCCAGTGCTATGTTCAGCAAACCAACACTCTATGGATACGCCGTTTCCGCCGACGCCTTTTACGTTCGCGTCGGCAACGCGTTAATCTGCTGCCGTGAAGGCACAGAGTAGTTTGCGCAACGAGTAAAAAAAACTAATTCGCAGCGTTTGTACTTTGCGTCGTTTCACAAGTCTTTTCATACGGTCTACCTTACAGATTGACGCAGATCGACACTGTTGAAAAGTTGTAGATTGGTGATTGAAATCTTGAGAGTAATCCTCTATGTTGCTAGCGTTCGTGGTGACGAGCCTTGGGGTCTCCATAGCTCGTGAATAGGGAACTCCGGTGAGTCTTCAGTTTCTTACTGAGGCAATTCCGGGACGGTCCGGCCGCTGTGAACCGCTGCAACGTTGCCGTTGCAATCGACGCTTCTTCTAATCGAAGGCCATTGTCTGCGCGTGCACTTCATCAGAGTGCTCGCCAGATGAGAAGGCAGCAAGCGATCGATGCGGTGAGTCAGAAGACCTGCCACGGGACAGACGATTGAGTGCCCTCTTGGATTGGGGCGATCGTTGCAAGCGACAATGGATGTCCAAGATGACGTCTGTGTTGCTTGGATTACCCACCTTTCTTTGTACGGTCCAGCGCAACGGCCTCGATATGCACGCATCGATGTATGCGCGTGTTCCAGGCCATCAACCGTGCACGAATCGACGTCACCGACAACACGGAAACAGGCGTCAAGAAAAGGAGTTTTTGCATGAGTGCCGCCCCCCGGAACACAGTCGTTCGTAAGCGTGATGGACGCATCGTTGACTTCGAACCCGCTCGCGTCGCGACGGCAATCGAAAAGGCCTTTCGCGCCGAGATGAATCTCGCCGATGGCCAACCGTTTGACAACGAGATCTTGCAGGATGTCACGTCGATTGTTGACCAAGTTGCGGAGGTCGTCACAGCCCGCAATGCGGAACAGCCCGCCACGGTCGAGCAAGTGCAAGACGTGGTGGAAATCAGTTTGATGCGGCGGGAACACTTTCATGTCGCGCGGCGTTACATCCTTTATCGCACCGAACATGCTCGCATGCGAGCCATTCGTGGTGAAGCGAGTCACCTGGATTCACTCGACGACCCAAGGGAGCACCCGCAGAGATTGTTCGTCGAAATCGAGCCGGGCGTTCGCATTCCTTTTGACGCGGATCGACTGAAGCGTTTCCTGGCCCGTTGCCAATCCGCCAGCCTTGCCGAAGTTAGTATTGATGAAATTGTCGACGAAGTTGTCCGGGGTGCATTCGACGGCATGACGCCCGAAGACGTCACTCGCGCCATGGTGCTCTCAGCCCGAAGTCGGATCGAACGCGACCCAGCTTACGATGACTTGGCTGCTGAGCTACAAGCCAGCATCATCTACCGCCAAGCAATCGGGCAGAGCCAATTCAGGAGCGACTTCGAACGAGTTTATCGCGACCAATTTGAGCACTACGTTATTGAAGGCATTCGCGCAGGACGTCTTTCCGAAGATCTTCGATCATTTGAATTAGGCAAGATCGCGGCTGCGATTGCGCCGGACCGCGACAAGAGTTTCCGTTACCTGGGAATGCAAACGATCTACGATCGCTACTTGCTACACATCGACGGGCGACGCATCGAGACACCGCAGTACTTCTGGATGCGCGTCGCGATGGGGCTTGCACTTGGCGAAACGGAAGAAACCCGCACGGACCGCGCACTCGAATTCTATGAACTACTTTCGTCGATGCGTTTTACCAGCGCAACGCCGACGCTCTTCAACTCTGGAACGCCATACCCGCAGCTTAGCAGCTGCTATTTGACGACCGTTCAGGACGACTTGGATCACATCTTCAAGTCGATCGGCGACAACGCGCGTTTGTCGAAATGGGCCGGTGGGCTTGGTAACGATTGGACCAACATCCGGGCCACAGGCGCAATGATCAAGGGAACCAACGGAGAGAGCCAAGGTGTGATCCCGTTCCTAAAGATCGTTAATGACGCCGCGGTCGCGGTCAATCAAGGTGGGAAACGGAAGGGCGCGGTCTGTGCGTACATGGAACCGTGGCATCTGGATTTCGTCGAGTTCCTGGACCTAAGAAAGAACACGGGGGATGATCGCCGGCGAACTCACGACATGCATACCGCGGCTTGGATTCCAGACCTGTTCATGCAGCGTTTAGAGGCAGAAGCAGATTGGACGTTCTTCAGTCCCGATGAAGTCCCCGATCTACACGACCTGTATGGAGACGCCTTCAAGCAACGCTACGAGCACTATGAGGCACTGGCGAAGGCAGGGCGATTGCGCCAGCACCGAACGATGCCAGCCGTCGAGTTATGGCGCAAGCTCTTGACGCGAACTTTCGAGACGGGCCACCCATGGGTCACTTTCAAAGACCCCTCGAACATTCGTTCGCCTCAAGACCACGCAGGCGTTGTGCACAGCAGCAATCTGTGCACGGAGATTCTGCTGAATACAAGCGAAGATGAGACGGCAGTTTGCAACCTGGGCAGCATCAATCTTGGGCGTCACATTGTGGATGGCCAGCTGGATTTGGCGTTGTTGCAAAGCACGGTCGAAACGGCGATGCGAATACTCGACAACGTCATCGACATCAACTACTACCCCACGCCAGAGGCAAGAAACGCCAACATCCGCCACCGTCCCGTGGGCCTTGGCTTAATGGGATATCAAGATGCACTAAGCGCGTTGCGAATCCCGGTCGCGAGTGACGATGCGGTTCAATTTGCAGATTCCTCAATGGAGGCGATCAGTTACTTTGCGATTCTCGCATCCAGTAAACTTGCCGCCGAGCGTGGTGCATATGAATCTTACGCCGGGTCGAAGTGGGATCGTGGTTTGCTGCCGATCGACACCCTGCGGATCCTCGAAGAGGAGCGCGGAGAAGACCTTGAGGTTAACCGCGAAAGCACCCTTCAATGGCAAGCAATCCGCGAACATATCGCAGAACATGGAATGCGAAATAGCAACTGTCTAGCGATTGCCCCAACGGCCACCATCTCGACGATCGTCGGATGCACTCAGTCGATCGAACCGACTTACAAACAGCTTTATTCCAAGAGCAATCTGTCTGGAGAATTCACGCAAACGAACTTCACCTTGGTCGCCGAACTCAAATCGCTGGGGCTATGGCACTCCGAAACGCTAGACGCTTTGAAGTACTACGATGGTGCTCTGGGCGATATCCAGCAGATTCCTGACGACTTGAAAGAACGCTTTGCAACCGCTTTTGAGATCGATCCAACGTGGTTGATCCGTGCCGCTGCAGCCCGACAAAAGTGGATCGATCAAGGTCAATCACTCAACTTGTACTTGGCCGCTCCCAGCGGTAAGGCGATCGATGCGATGTATCGGGTCGCCTGGAAGGCCGGACTGAAAACCACCTACTATTTGCGATCGCTCGCAGCGACTCAAGTCGAGAAATCGACCGTCGACGTTAACCGTCTCGGCATTCAACCCAGGTGGATGAAATCGCAGAGCCAGTCGTCGTCGATCCGCGTCGACCGTGTTTCGCCGACTGCCAACTCTGCGACTTGCAGCGTTGATGATCCCGACTGCGAAGCGTGCCAGTAGGCATCCGGTTCTACGTCAATTCGCACCGAAGCCAGCAAACAGCGCCGAACTGCCCTTTCACAGCGGGATCGCATCGGTCTCGCTGTTCGATCTTCTGTTTGGCGATCAAATCTAGACGACTACTACCATTCCAACCGTCCCAAGGATGAAGAATCATGTCCATCTCATCGCAAAACTCCACCGCCAAATCCTCCATGCGCTTCGACGCCACCGATAAACGCCTGATCAACTGTAACCAAGTCGACGTCAATCAACTCATGCCCCTAAAGTACAACTGGGCGTGGGAGCACTATCAGAACGGATGCGCGAACCACTGGATGCCCACTGAAGTCCCGATGACGAAAGACATCGAAACGTGGCGCAGCAACAAACTTACAGATGCCGAGCGTCGTGTAATCATGCGAAATCTCGGCTTTTTCTCAACTGCCGAGAGCTTAGTTGGCAACAACTTGGTGCTCGCGATCTTCAAGCATGTCACCAACGCAGAGTGCCGGCAATATTTGCTGCGTCAGGCGTTCGAGGAAGCGGTTCATTCACACACGTTCTTGTACGTCGTAGATTCGCTCGGTTTGGACGAAGGCGAAGTCTTCAACATGTACCACGAAGTGCCGTCGATCGCACGCAAAGACGCCTTTGAAACCGAACTGACCGCTGAAGTATTGTCCGAAGATTTCTCAACCTCGACGGACGAAGGGGCACAAGCTTTCTTGAAGAACTTGATCGGTTACTATCTGATCATGGAAGGCGTATTCTTCTATACCGGATTCGTCATGATGCTCTCCTTCCACCGACGTAACTTGATGACCGGCATCGGCGAACAGTTCCAATACATTCTGCGTGACGAGACGATTCACCTGAACTTTGGGATTGACCTGATCAATGGTATCAAAGCCGAGAATCCGCATTTGTGGACAGCTGAATTCCAGCAAGCGATGATCGATCGAGTTCAACAGGCCGTCGAGTTGGAGCTCGAGTACGCGGCTGACTGCCTGCCAGCTGGTATCATGGGATTGAACGCTAGGCTGTTCCGCGACTATGTCCAATACATCGCAGACCGACGCCTCGAACGCATCGGATTGCCTATGCAATACGGTTCGTCGAATCCGTTTCCGTGGATGAGCGAAACCATGGATTTGGCCAAGGAAAAGAACTTTTTCGAGACACGCGTCACCGAGTACCAATCTGCAGGCAGCTTGAACTGGGATTAATTTTCGAACGCAACGCCACGTGTCCTCCGTTTGAAAGTCAGGGTTAGCTTCGTAAGTCTCAACGATAGGTCGCATACGCTAGAATAGCGTAGGCGCCTCGCTCATTTCGGGCGGGGCTGGCCCGTCATCCTCTGGCCATCGCTCCACAATCGCGATCACCCTAAATCGTCGGGATTTCTGGGGCGGGGGCATGAATCTCAGGACACACTGCCATGAAAATGCCAGCCTTATCGAGAATTGTTCTGCTCGTGTTGCTTTGCGGCGGCCTGGCGAACGCCAGGGCAAATGAGC
>DNPC01000136.1:0-4130 GCA_003501565.1 Planctomycetaceae bacterium
TGATCGACACGCTCGTCCGAGCCCTCGAAGATCGGGCCACCGAAAAGTGGGCAACGCGTGCGCTGGCGCGAATTGGAAAAAACGAAGACAAAGTGGTTGAAGTGCTGAAACCAAAACTACAGTCCAGTGACATTCTACCGCTTTGTGGACGATTACCAAGAACGCTGAAATGGTTTTGCCAGTCGCGCGGGAGATTGCCCGCGACGATCAAGGCATCACACTCGGTATTGGTACGATCAATTTTCGTACGGTTGACGGGAAACAGATCAAGAAGCGGGGTTCGTATCGAATTCCCCTCGCCGCTCGTGCTGCGCAACTTTTGGGGAGAATGGGAGTCCAAGCAGAACCAGCCGTGGATGAATTGATTGGTTTATTGAAACACGAAAGTCCCTACGCGCGGCGAGCAGCGATTTATGCGATAGGCGAAATCGGACCGGCAGCCTCGAAAGCCGTCCGCGTCCTGGAAAAGTTGCTGGAAGAAGAAGGTTCGCGACAAACCCGTACCGCACTGGAAAAGGTTCGCGCGAAAACGCCGCTTGCCGGTAAGGACGAAGCGCGCCAGCAGCCGCCAAAGAAATAGACACGGCGTCACCGCCGGAGAACATCGCCATGAATGATCCCCAGCCATTTAAACACCTCAAGACAGTTCCTCTACAGGCTCAGGTCCAGGCAATGCCAAACTGCACGATTGAAAACCAACCGCTACCAGTACCATGGTTTAGTTCAGAGCGCGGGTCGAGTTCAATGCACTGTTTGACGAGGCGGTCGAAACTGCCAAGGACAGCTTCAGGTGTTAAGAATGTAGAAAAATAATTGGGGTGAAACATGCTTCCGCCTGCCCTTCGACTGCTGGCGTATGTTGCAATCGTCTTGCTAAAAGCCACAGTCTTCTCCGTAGTTGTTCTGGCGGTTACGAAGTCGACGTTTGGTTGGCCGGCGGACAGCTCACAGGAGAACGTCTGGCTCCTGGCCTGCGTCTTCGCCGCGGCGACCTTGTGGATACTTCTGCTCGACTATCGTAAGTTTCGACGCCGGGCGAGCATCCGGAAACTTGCCGAGCGATTGTCCTTCTCGTTCGCCGCCGACGGAAGTGAGGAAGCCGCCGAGCAACTGGGCAAAAGGCTTAGAGGACGAACCGGGAAACTGCTCGGGAACAACAAACGCACATTCGCCCTCCGTGATGTGCTCCAGGGCGACCGCGACGGGGTAAGAATCCTGGTCGGCGACTTGGAGACGAGGATTGAGTACGATGAGGGGGCAGACGACGTCGTCAAGCGAACCGTCGTGTTCTTCACGGGGCCTCACCTAGGCTTCCCACAGTTTGCCTTGCAGCCCGGACGACCGCAAGAAAAGGGAGTCGGTCGTTTCCTGGGCAAAGAAGACGCCGGCGCCAACGATCGAGCGACGTTTGCCGAAGCCTATCGTCTTAGCAGTTCGGAAGCCGAAGCTGCGCAACGCTTATTCGACGAGGAGTTGCAGGAGCATCTTGCAAGACACCCGGGCTGGGAGATCCGCTCCGAGCATGAGTCGATTCTTTTCGCCCGAAGCGTGCAGGAGCCGGCTGGGGCGTGGGAAGGATTGTTGGATGAGTCCTCACAGATCCTCTCGTTGCTGATTCAGTCCTTCGCGAGGTAGCCCCGTTCCACCTTCATGCCAGATTGACGATCAATTGAAACCGTTGAACAAGTGCATGCACCCCGCGCCACGCGAGTCGAGCAGCCTGTTGCGTCATCCCCCCACGAGATCCAGAAAGAATGCCAAGGGAAATTGAAAGCCAACTGCTCGTAGAAAGTTTGGACGCTTCCAGCAACAGAGAGCAACGCCGATCATAGCGATGCTAAGCACGACGTTGATGCCGCATACCGCGATTAATCTCGCGGACGGTTACGACTTCTTCACTCGGTGCAAGATTGTCGAACATGATGCGCAGTATATGATTTTTTGTGAAGGCAATCCAATAGAGGGAATCGCATCATTTCGTCGCGATGTGATTCACGCGTTGATCGATGGTGCTTCATCGCACCTTTGCAGATGATTCACAAAGTACAACCCAGTCTCCAACCTACGCAGAATCGACGGATAACCATGGGTTGACACGGACATCGCCATGCCGCGTTTACGAATAGACTCCACATGGGGCGACCCCGCTTAACCCTGCCGTTATCCGACTAAAGTATGAACATACTTTCCGAACTCGAATCAGCGTCTGAGAGCTTGCGTTCGTCGCGGATTGGCCAACGAGGCGTTTCAGATGCATTGGCTTCCATGCCTTCCGATGACGCAATTGCATGGATTGACCGATGCCTCCCTTCTTCCGTGAGTCCGGAATGGGGCGGACACCTAGCGTCCTGCAAACCGTCGCCAGAGCTACTACTTAAATGGCTTATTCGAAGCAGGCCGCATCAACTGGCTGCATTGGATGCTCTTGTCCCACTCTCGAGAAATCGCGACGATTTTTCATCCGTCTTATCGGAGCTTCGCTCCGCACTTGACGCCCTTGACTCTGAGCCTCCACGAGTCGAAATCCTTATCGACCGAATTCGGCATAACCTTCGCCTTAACGACCCGTCCGACGCGCCAATCCTGATTTCTGATGAGGTGCTTTCGCTTGCGCGATGTGTTTTCTGCTTCGATCTAACTCTGGTAGAAACGTGGAGACTTCAACTTTTGGATACGTACGACCCATCGTCGACTGCTACAGGCCAATGGCACTCGCTCGTGCAATTTGGAGGGACATGCGGGGCATTTGCTGTCTGTGATTGGCGAGAACCGATTGAATCTGTCGTTACGAAATTGGCATCGATCCGCTACTCCGACGATATTCCGAGAATCGCTCAGAGCTTTCGATCGTATGATGGAACGATAGACTCACTGTGCACAGACCTTGCGATATCACTTCGTTCAGCGGATTTGCATTTGGCATCACTGGATTCCGGTGCGGACAGCTATTGGCTATCCATTAACCGCCGGGACGAGATTCTAAGATTGGAAGAGTGTATGGGGGTCGCGCTGCCCAAAGTTGTTCCCATCACGATTGTCTAATTCCACCCACCGGATAACAGTCAAAATCGGGATAGGGGCCGGGCGCTCTTATCATTGCTGGGGAACGCTTGACGGCGATCAAAACAATCATCGACTTGTGTGGTGTGTTTATCACCGAAGCCAAACAGTTGAATCGGGCACGAAACCGACATTTGCGCGAAACACGTGGGCCTAAATTTGGGTGCAGTGACGAGGAGTACTGGTCAGGATTTTTCGAGCGCAAACATGAGGCGATGGAATGCGACGAGGGAAAGGTGTAAAGAATCGCCCCAACCCAAGTTGTCCGTATTTTACCCGTTGCGTCACCCGGTGTTGTGTATGTACCCGAAAAAGCTCGTGGTCTAGTTGCAATCGTCTGGTTGCTAGTGCGAGAATTTGTTTCGTTGGCATAAACGTCTGAAACAAATTTGCTAGCCACAATTTGGGATTCGGCACATGTCTCAGTCCGATGCGGACCGTCATGTCTTGTTCGGGATTCTGGCCTACCAGGCCAATTTCATCGATATTCCGAAGCTCGTGAATTCGGTGACTCTCTGGACCTCTCGAAAAGAGCAAGCACTGGCGCAGATCCTCGTGGATCAAGGAGCGCTACTTGATTCGGATCGGAGATTGCTAGAGCAAATGGTCGATCGCCATATTGAAATGAACGGAGGTAGTCCAGAGGAAAGCTTGTGTTCGATTTCTTCTACAAGCACCGTACAGACGCAACTCGCAGAGATCGAAGACTCAGAGCTTGAACAATCCCTCGCTAAACTCGATATAACCAAATCGGAGAGATCTCAGCAAGACTCAACGATCTCGTACGTTCCGCATGGTTCAACAAAATTGAACCAGCGTTTTGAGTTGATACGGCCTCACGCTGAAGGTGGACTAGGGCGTGTATCGATAGCCTTGGATCACGAGCTTAACCGCGAGGTCGCCCTCAAAGAGATTCGTTCTGACTTGTCTCACGATCCCACAGCTCGCAATCGATTCACGCAAGAAGCCGAAATTACCGGCGGCCTGGAACACCCCGGTATTGTTCCGGTATATGGTCTCGGCACTCGCGACGACGGTCAGCCGTTTTATGCCATGCGATTCATTCGCGG
>DNPC01000136.1:4189-4403 GCA_003501565.1 Planctomycetaceae bacterium
TGCCATGCGATTCATTCGCGGCGGCAGTCTCAAGGATGCAGCCAAGGCCTTCCACAAGGAAAAATCGAAACGTTCCATTAGTGAAAATGCGATTGAGTTTCGTCGGCTGTTGCAGCGCTTCATCGATGTGTGCAACGCCATCGAATACGCGCACAGTCGAGGTGTATTGCATCGCGATTTGAAACCCGGGAACATCATGCTCGGGAAATATGGC
>DNPC01000131.1 GCA_003501565.1 Planctomycetaceae bacterium
CTCCCCGAACGCTCGTGCCTCACGTACGACCCGCTCCTCGGCTAACGCAGTTTCTTTAGTTCGCCGAGGCGAGACTGAGCCTGTCGAGCGAGGTCGTGTTCGGCATGTTGTTGCACGATAAAGTCATAGTACTCCTGTGCCTTCCTCAGGATCTGTTCGCGATCGTCGCCGCGGCGGTTTTCAGCAAGCACTTCACTGCATCGGGCCGCCTCAAATGCAGCTTTGGCTTGCCAGTTCTTGATATTGTTTGGTGCACTCTTAGCTCCGAAGCCGAACATAACGCGAGTAAAGTCGCGAATGGCTGACACGAAATCACGCTGCGAAAAATGCAGTTCGCCGCTCATGAATCGAGCCCGAGCACCGATTTCACTGCGGCGATTCTCATCGGCCACTTTGTCGTACAACTCCAACGCTGCAGTGTTTTCACCCTGTTTCTGCTTGCTGTAAGCCAGCTCGTAGTAAGCCGTTGCCAGATATTCACTGCCGGGGTATCTGTCCACAATCGTCTCGAGCCATTTTTCGGCTTGTTTCCAGTCGCTTCGCTCGCGATAGCACTGAGCACCGTGCAGGTAGACCAGGGCTCGAACCTGGTCGGAGGCGGCCGACTTGTTACCGTCGGCGAGCCTTACTGCAGCTTGTTTATAGTACGCAAGCGCGTCGTCAAAGTCATCTTGATTGAACGCACATTCGCCAGCCATGAAAATTGCGTCGATCCCAAGCGGAGAATCAGAATACTTTTTGGCTTGAGCGGAAAAGTGCTTTGATGCCTCATCGTATTGTTCGAGTTCAAAGTAGCACCAACCGAGTTTGTATAGCGCTTTTTCGTGAAGTTCGCTTCGCGCCGGATCAGAGTCAGCTTGGCTAGCGGCCTTGCGGTACAGCGAAGCAGCTTCTGCGTAATTGCCATCGTCATACTTGCTCTGCCCCATCATGTAGGCCGCCTCGGCAGCAAAAGGCGAATCACCGAATTTGTCGGCAAGCTTCTGGAAATAGTTCTCGGCTTGGCGACTCTGTCCCGCGTCAACATTGTTCCAGGCCAGTTCATACAGAACTTTGTCCATAGCCGGGTAATCCGGAACTTCCCGAGCGATCCGTTCAAACACGTTTGTCGCCTCGGACGGCTGGCCCAGCTGCGTGTACGCGAGTCCAAGTTCGTAGAGTCCACTAGCTAGCGAATTGCCAGCTGGACGGGTGTCCAAGTAATCTCGAAGGCTGGCAATAGCCGCCTGTGGTTTATCAAGTTTTCTTAGACACAAGCCGCGAGCAAGCAACGTTTCTCGAGCGATCGAATCCGGTGTTGATGTGGACAGTTGTTCAAGTTCATCCAGAGCAGCAGCATAGTCTTGTTGCTGCATCAGCGCCCACGCAATCCCGTATTGGCTGAATCGGTGTAGATTCTTTGACTCAGGATCGGCGAGGACCTTGCGGTAGCCACTAATCGCCTCCCGGTAGCGGTTCATGCCGGACGCTATTTGAGCCAGCTTGTAATTGACTTGTTGTTTGAGTTTTGAGTTTGGGTATTTTCGAAGTAGCGACTCTAGTGTGGACTTGGCTTTCTCGCTCGCTCCGGTGCGAAGTTGTGCTTCGGCGAGTAGCAACAGAGTTTCGTCAGCACTTGCCCACTTATCACTGGCTGAGTGGCTTTCGCTTAAACGCTTGGCAGCGGTGGCGGGCAGATTCTGGTACAAGTCGCATGCGCCCAGGATGAAGAGTCGCTCGGCCTTCTCGGCCGGGGTATTCATTTGCAATCGGCCGGAGCTCAATACGGTTTGTGATTCGGCGTAGTTGCCAGCCAAATAATGGGCCATTGCGTGGCGCAGGGCCCATAGATTTGCGTTGGGATGATTCGTGTCAATTGTGCGACGAAGCTTCGAATAGGCCTCGGCTGCAGATGCATGTTCACCCGCTTGCAGCAGTGATTCGGCCGCGACATAAGCAACATCGGCCCGCAGTGGATCCTGAGGGAAACGTCGCAAGAAATACTGTGCCCACTTTTGTGCATCCTTAAGTCGTTTTGCCAAGAGCGCGGAGAACGCGGCATTGTATGCAGCACGTGGTGCCAGCGCTCCATCACTATCTAGCTCGAGAACTTTCTCGTAGGCGGCTTGGGATTCCGTTAGTTTGCCGCCTTGTGCGAACAACGCGTCAGCGTAGTCCATCAAGAGATTTGCATAGTTGGATGTGGAACGTGTCCAGCTTTCCGCTTCCGACAGTAGCCTCCCAGCTTCAACCGGTTTGCCCTGCTTAAGCAAGTTGCTGGCCAGCAAGTGTAGCGCTTGGGCAGCCGAATCGTCCTTGCCCTGGAGAATCCGGTTCAGCAGGCGTTCTGCGTCCGCCGTCCTACCCGCGTTGGAATAGAGCTGCCCGAGCGAAAGGCGAGCGGCGTCAGCATGCTTGGATTGTGGAAATCGCTCAAGAAGGTCTTCGTAGTAGTTTGCCGCTTTGGCTTCATCACCAGCGAGCGTGAGAGTGTAGCCGAGCCGCAGTAGGGCGTAATCCGTAATCGAACTGTCGCCACCGGCCAAGTTGCCTAGCAAGCGGGATGCATCGGAGTAGTCTTTGTCAGCGATCAGCAAATCAGCCAGTCGGGCACGGACCTCGTCGGACAGCGAGTGGTTTGGGAACTCAGACAGAAACTCCTCGTAGTTGTCTTTCGCGCGTCGCTTGTCATCACGTTGTTCGTAGGCTACGGCGACAGAGTATCGAGCGTTAGCGCGTAGTTTTGATTTTTTGAACCGCGCATTGGTTAGTAGTTTATTGTGGTAACTCAAACTGCGGCGTACCTCGCCGAGTGAATACTCGATTTCACCGAGGTAGAAGAGAGCTTGGTCGGCGGTCGCCCGATCGCTGTAGTCCTTCAGATACTCGACGAGATAGTCCTTGGCACGCTTGAGCTGCCGACGCGACGCGCTTGATTCATCGCCTTGCGCACTCAAGTAAATGCTCTCGGCGACGCGAATGAGCGTTTCGTCGCGCAGATCGAGTTTCGCTTTCAATGACTGTTCGTAGGCTTGGATCGCTTCTTCGAACTTGGGTGGCTTCAGTTCGCTATAACAAACGCCTAAGTAGTGTTGAGCTTTCGGAGCCAACGGGTCGTCAGGGAATTTCGAAAGCAGGCTCTCCCACTCTTCAATCGCTAGCTCGAAAGCTCCCTGATTCTGAAACTGGGCCGCATCGGCGTAGTGCGCGATGGCCTGTCGCGAAGATTCTTGGTTGCTTTGAGCCGCTGCCGGGGAACGAAGTCCGATGACGCATCCGATGAGTGCACAAAACATTTGAAATTTTGCTAGCACTTGCAGGGAGGTCGGTCGTCCATGATCGTCGGCTCGTGAACTGGGAATCGCCATAGTTTCCTTCTCGTTGGCTGCGGATACCGAAGACAGTAGGTGCGCAAGATTTCGTCCAAGCCTGCGCAAATTCCATTTAAACGATTCGATCGCTGTGCCCGGTAATTACCACGCGGGTAACGATAGAATCTTACATCTGCTGGTTCTTATCGGAGGGGTTCTTGCATAGTCTATCGGTTCCATTCAACCAGGCAAACAAACCTTGTCCGCCGACAGCGGATGACCCGCAAGACTTTTTTCGGGCAAATAGCAGGTTTCTTGCCTAGGTTTCCCATGTTATCGCCGGAAAGTTTGCCTGGCGAAGGCAGCAGCTCGTGAGGGGCCGTAATAGATGAAGCGACTGCTGCGCAATTCTGGCCCGTGGAAACCAGTTGGGCAGCTTCTGCTGTGGATAGCCGCGGTCCCCCTCGCTCTGGGAAGCTGGTTTCTACACTCGCGAATGCCGACAAATCGGCTGCGAGCGAAACTAAGCGGAGACAGTACCAAGATCTACTGGGAGCATCTCAACGACGAGGACTTTGTCCGAACGTTGGATCTTGATACTGGCGAGTTGTCGACTGCGCCCGCAGCGGATGTTGCGGCTCGTCCAGCCATCAGCACTCAGACACAGCTCTTGCGAGAAGATGGGACCCGTTACTCAATAGCCAGTTTTCCATCTCGCGAAGAACCGGATGGGTATCGGCGAATTGAATTGCCTTACGATGGACAACGACTTGAAGTCCTAAAAGAGGGCGAGGAGCTAAATAAGTTTGCCGTTGGAGCATCTGCGGATGGCGTCCTCGCCTACGATCTCGAGCAACCGTCCGAAGCCCCACAAAGCATTCAAGCCAGCGTTGAACTCGGGCCATGGTCGATCTTTGGAAGCGAAGGCGCTTTCCTAGTCCACACGGCGGAGGCCAGTTCGAAAACGGGACCCGGCACTGGTCCGCAGAGCACGTTTGATTCTGAAGCGGTTGAGATCTATCGGATGGTGGATAGCAAGCTACAGCGAATCGCAAGAATCTCGACAGGAGTTGTTGGGCTCTTTGACGGACAGTTGATTACGATTTCTGAAGACGGGCAGCGCGTTGAGTTTCGGAACTTGCATGACTTCCGCGTCGACTCATCCGTCCAGTTGCCGCCTGAGTTTCTTGGCAAATACGTCGTAGGAGGCATTTCTTGGGTTTGGGTTCGTGGGATCAACTCAACAACCGGCGAATGCGCTCATTTCGATCTTGAGACGCACGAAGTTGTGATGGTTCAGGGGTGGTGCCGGCTGATGTTGCACAATCACCGATTCATGATTCTGGATGGACCGAGTCCAACAGGATTAGAGAATGAATGGTTCGTCTACGACCGGAAAGTCGGGCGGGTTGTATTCACTGAGCCCTATAGACCAATCGTCTTCCAAGCCACCGGCGACCAAACGTTAGTAGCGACCTATCCAAGCATGGGAGTTGTCGCGAAAGTCTACGACCTTGGCACCGGTGCGATACGACGCTATGCACCGTTTCAGTGGTGTGCCGTGTTGCTGGCTTTGTTGTTGATGGGGTGGTGCATTTGGCTATCTGCCCTGGTCGTTTCTGCGCCTGTACCACAGTTGCTGACGTTTGGTGGTCTGGCAATTTGCGGATTCGTTGGAGCCGTGGTGTGTGGCGAAATCCTGCTGTTCAATCGCTACTTTTTCCGAGGTTTAATCTGCAGCCACGTCGGTGCCGTCTTCTTCGGGTGTGCGATCGGCCTCATCACTGCAACCAGCTGCTGGGCTGGGCTGCGAAATACGGCATTTCGTTTGGCCTGGCCACTGGCTATCTTCTCGCTGGTGGCAGGGGTGCAAGCCTGCGAGGTTCTGAGAGAAAGCGGCAGGACAAGGTTCGAATATGCGAGCGTCGTGCTCATATTCGTTGTGGCGGCACTTATTGCTGTTGCGTGTGGATTCGTCCTTCGGTGGGCAGGATGGTGCGTAGGGGCTGC
>DNPC01000378.1 GCA_003501565.1 Planctomycetaceae bacterium
ATGAATTGACCCAACAGTTTATTCCCGGGCGTTGTTGTGATATTTGGGACATGGCCGCTGATTGTGTTGGGGCTCTGATCGGAATCGGTGTCTATCTGATCGTGCGGCAAACGGTTGTGCAATTCGAGTTTGGACGCACCTTCATTGCTCGATTCTCACGCTAAGGCCGTGGGCTATTTCCCGCATCATGGCCTGAAGCCACGATGGGCCCGGCATGATCGCGCGGATTAGTTCTTGCTGGCGTAAGCCAAATCCGCTGCCCAGGTTTCGAGTAACGCAGTCTGGTTTGCATTTCGATCGCAGTCTTCGATTGCTGTCAGACATCGTTGCCAACACTGTATTGCACCCTGAGTGCCAGTGGTCCAGCTGCTAAGGGCTGCGTTGATGGCTTGGTTGAGGTTCGGATCAGCTTGGGCCAGCTCCCCTGCCCGCTCGTTTTCATTTTCGGCGGCCTTTAGGGTAATCGCTCGATACAGTTCGCTAGCGACCGAGAACACTTGTTGCAAACGCCGGCGTTTTTCTCGCGTGTCGTTACCAGCTGCGTCCACCATCGCGCCGCAAGATTTCGCTAGGCCACTAAAGTTCATGGGGCGAGCGATAAGTTCCGCTAGCAACGAGTTGCGAAACTCTTGAAACTCTTCATCGGCTAGCTGTTTCGCCTTTTCAAGGCTGCCGCCGGCGGCAGATGCGATGCGCTGGGCCTCAGCTTCAGCGTGTCCGGAGCGAACAAGTAGTTGCTGAATATCCGCGGTGGCCAGTTGCCGAAATATGATTGCTTGGCAGCGCGAGCGAATTGTAGGAAGTTGTCGTTGAAGGGACGTGCCGACCAGGATGAGGATGGAGTCCAGTGGGGGTTCTTCGAGCGTCTTGAGCAGTGCGTTGGCACCCTCCACGTTGAGTGCGTCGCAGTCGTCGAGGATTGCGATCTTGCGGCGTCCGCTGTAGGGACGCAGCGAAATGTCGTGACACAATCCCTCACGCATCCGTTTGTCGCGTTCCCCGATAAGCAGCTCGATGGGAATAAAGGCGCGATCTTGGGGTTTTGAGATCTGGATGAGATCGGGGTGGGTGCTAGCATCAACCTGCGCACAATCCTCGCAAGCATCGCACGGCTCAAGACGGTCAGTTGGCGAATTGCGGCAAAGCAGGCTTTTGGCCAGCAAACGGGCAAACGTCCGTTTACCAATCCCGGCCGGTCCCACAAATAGAAAACTGGTAGCCAAACGTCCGCTAGCAACCGCGGTCCGAAACCACTCGAGTTGATCCCGGTGGCCCACCAAATCGCTCCACAGCACGCGCGTTTTCCTCGAAGGTTAAAACTGCTCTAGGCTCAAAAGGAACAGATAGTCACAATCAGGCGTGATTGTAAAGGAGATCCGGCATTCCCTCTATCACGGTCTGCCGTAAACACGACGCTGCAGGTGAAGGATCGGTCACAGTGGCTTTTGGCACGGATGTCAAGGTTTCGCACGTAATCGGCTATGTCGCTTTGCGATGCGCGATGTGTTTGATCCAGACGATTTCGCTTGAAAGTTGCGATCGGATCTGCAAAGTGCTGGCTTGGATCATCAGCGATTTTACTTCGCTTCGCAAGTCGGTAACCGAAGAGAACTTGCGCCGCGTGTACGGCGACATTTCTCCTGCGCACGTCGCCCTGCTGCGGCGAAGGATGTGGCATAGTCTCCTGCTAATGGTCTGCGAAATCGCGCATGCACCTCGCAAAATACACCGCACAAATTGGCGTGATCACATCTACATGCATAACAAAGAAGCGACGGTAGGCATGATGATGGACCAGCGGGCTACGATTATCGTCTCGGGACACTTTGGCAATTTCGAAGTAGCTGGGCATGCGGTTGGCTGCTTTGGTTTGCCTCCGCATACGATGGCACGGCCGCTTGATAATCCGCTGGTCGACGACTACCTAACCAGGTTTCGTTCCAGTGGCGGACAGACCATTCTGCCGAAAGAGGGTAGCGCCGCAGCGGTCCAGGATCTCTTGGACAACAAAGGCACTCTAGCGATCTTGGCCGATCAGCACGCCGGCGAAAAGGGCTGCTGGGTTGACTTCTTCGGGCATCCCACGAGCTGCCATAAAGCGCTTGCGCTATTTACCTTATCTGCCGGAGCTCCGATGGTGGTCAACTATACGCGTCGGCTAGATCGTCCACTGCGTTTTGAACTCGGTACGATTGGAATTGCAGATCCAGCTTTGCTTGAGCAAGAGAACCCACCAGAATATCTGCAAGGCGTGAATGATCTAACCGAATGGTACAATGCACACCTAGAGAAGTTCATTCGCTTGGCTCCTGAACAATACTGGTGGTTGCATCGGCGATGGCGGGAGGTGCCTCCCAAACAGCTCAAACGCCTCGCTGCTCGTCGCAAGAAGAAGCTAGCTCAAGCGACGATCGAGCAAGAAACCACATCCGGCACGCTTCCCCTTAGTCGCGCCGCGTAAATGTTAGCCGCTGGTTTCGCGATCAACCTGGGGATGGCTTTAACGGCAGGCGCAGGCTTTAACTGCGGGCACAGGCTTTAACTGTGGGCCCGGCCTTCCCCGAACGATCGTTCCTCCCGTTCGGCCCTCGCGAAAAGGCACGATGGGAGGGTAACGACAGTTTCACTTTCGCCGAGGGGCCAATGGGAGCGGGGGTGGTCCACGCCCTACTCGGTCGCGGTCAGTGCTTCTAAGACGGTCGATAGACCAGTCAGGGAATTGTCGCTTGTTTCTGCTTGCACTAGATATTCGCGGGCTTTGCTGAGCGTTCTGCTGGATCGGTTGGGCTGCAAAGCTATGAACGCACCGCGTGCGGCCAGCGCCCTGGCGTTGATTCGGTCCAGCGATAGGTTTAACAGGCTGTACAGGATTCCTGGAGGCAGTTGGCTGTACTCGTATTTTCGAGTGTTGCCACGCAAACGGATAGAGAGTTGTTCTTGATCAGCTTCGACAAACGCAATCTGAGCCGAGCTACCTACCAAGAACGTCTCACCGGCTTGCATCGAAGTAACCTGGGTTACCAAAGCTGAGTGGGCCTCCGAAGCCAAATCCAAGAACAGTCCAGCTTTCTTGATCAAAGACTCTTGTTCATCACTGAGCGGTAGAGCCTTCAGTGCATCTACTTTGCCGCGGGCGGCTTCATAGTCGTACTTGGATGCTAAATCGCCGACGGCCGCGACGGCGGCAGCTACTTGCGGCATGGGAGTTGTGGGAGGTGCGTTCTTGCCAGGTATGTCTATGGTCGGTTCAGTATTCTCAGGTGAATCTGGTGGCATCTTGGCGGGTGGAGTGGTGCCCGATGATGTGGAATCGTAAGGCGCGTTCATCGCGTCAGTAGATT
>DNPC01000284.1 GCA_003501565.1 Planctomycetaceae bacterium
CCATCCAGACGGCGTCTCGTGATTACATGGTGGAGGAGGCCTGCAGTGGAGTTCACTCACTGTTTAGCTCTCTGGCCGCAATGTCGTTTCTGGCGGCCGTCAGCCACTACGGGATCATTCGGATCGGCCTGACACTTCTGCAAACAGGAGCGTGGGTCTGCGTTGCGAATTGCCTGCGAGTCTTCTCCATTGTTTTTGCTCGCGAGAAGTGGGGCATCGATCTGGAAACAGGCATGCCGCACGAAGCCCTGGGGATCTGCACTTACGCGCTGGGTCTGCTGCTGGCCTTGAGCACGGACCAAATCCTTCGTTTCATTGTGCCGATCGACGCGGACAGCCAGAGTGACTTCAAGAAGAAGCCGTCCGAGGCAATGATGACGGAGTCCTACTCTTACCGTCTCAAGAGATGGCGAGCATCTGTCGCGGCGTTTCTTAACGAAGGACGAATGACGGCCGGTGGCACTCGTGTGGTACTGGCGACAATCCTCGTTGTGTATGTGGGGCTCACCGGATACTCGGCAGTGGGAGCACTTCGGAAGCCGGCAAAGGCAGCCACTGTGCATTTCGACAAACCGATCACCCAACTCGTCGGTGAAGAAATTCTTCCCAAACAAGTGGGACAGTGGGAGCAGACCGGCGTCAGAGTCATTAATCGTGATCCGGAGGATCCCCTGGGAGCGAATTCCATCATATGGGCCTACTCCGGAGAAGGGCTCAACGTCGAATTTTCGGTGGACGGCTTTTACCCGGAATGGCACGACCTGAGTTATTGCTACACAGCCCTGGGCTGGAAACTTGAAAGCGCAATCAACAAGAAGATTGATCAGGGAGCTCCGGTTTCCTGCCTGGGACTCTATCGGGACTCCGGTGACTACGCTGTGAGTCTGTTCTCATGTTTCGACAGCCGACAGGAGGCGATCGAACCTGAGGACCCCAACGGTACGGGAATCAGAAAACTGGTAGATCGTCTGAGAGCCGGCCACCTTATGAGTGAAAAAGCGAAGCCGATTTCACCTCCTGTTTTCCAGGTCCAGCTTATGGCCAGTCAGCAGACAGCCTTTATGCCGCACGAACTGCGTTCAGCTGAGCGACTCTTCGCCAGTCTGCGAGAATCGGTGCTCGTTGCAGTGAAGGAGTCAGGCAATGAGTGAGTCTTTGCTCAAACGCTACCGTCGCCGCTGGAAGTCGCGATTTCGGAAGGCAAAGCTTCCGAAGTTCCTGACGATCGATTTCTACGTGAAGTTTCTCAAATGGGTGTTCACGTCAATCACCAGTGGCTTCAAGAAGGGCCGAGTTCGCAACCTTCTGCTCGGCATTCCAGCACTGATGTTTCTGGTCGGTGTGATCACCCTGGCCGTCATGGCTCGCAGCAACGCGGGAAGAACGGCCAATTCCTACTGGCAACGGGCCGTCAGTGCGATCAAGGCAGAGGATACGGCGCAGGCTAAGCTGATGCTGAATCGCGTCATCCAGGACGACTTCACGCACGTTCAGGAAGCAAAATTTCAATTGGCCAAAGTCTGGGAAGACGAGGGCGACGTCGGCCGGGCAGAGGCCCTGTTTCGCACGCTCGCACCGAAAACGCGAAAAGGCTTTCCTCAGGCGCATGAGCGTCTCGTTGTGCTGCTGGCACCGAGAATCAATGAGCAGACCCCAGTGGCTGAACTGCAGGAATTTCGCTGGCATCTGGACTGTGCTGGCAAAGTCCGTTCGAGCGGACTGGCCATGGCCTGGGGCCGCTACTCCATCGTCGTCAGGGACTATGAGGCCGCCAGAAATTACCTCGAAATGGCTGTCGACCAGTATCCCGAAGTTCTCATGACCCTCGGGCGAATCGAAACCGGTTTGGGAGACGTGGACGACGCAAGAGCCACGTATCGTAAAGCTGTGGGGCATTTCGAGGCGGAAGTTGCACGCACTCCAAAGGACTACAGCTCTCGTGTCAGTCTTGTCCAGAGTTTTCTGAAACTGGGCGAATTCGCCAAGGCAGAACGTGCCCTTCAGGAAGGCCTGATTATTGCGCCGGAGTATGAGGCGAACTGGAATTGGATGCTCGCAGGGGTCTGCCAGAATTATCACGACATTCTGCAGATGGAGGGTCAGCCTATTTCCACTCTGCTGACGCAATTGTCTCGGGCACTTTCATTTGACCCCAACCATGCTGAGTCGCTGCGTCGGCTGATGTCTTACGCCGAAGCCAAAGTTGAAGGCAACGTGAAGATTCGCGAGATTCTCGAGCGAGTCGTTTCGGAAGCCAGGGAACCGGCCCTGGCACACATGGCATTGGGTAATCTGTGCTGGCTTGAAGGGCAACAGGACACCGCACGTGTTCATTTTGACATCGCCATGAGTCAGCGTACCGACGTGCCTATTATGCTGAATAATATGGCGTGGATGCTGGCTCACGATGAATCAGCCCCGGACCTGGACCGGGCCATGGGAATGGTGGAATCCGCTTTGGAATCGGACCCCGAGAATCCGCATTTCCTTGACACGCGGGGCAATATTCACATCAAGCAGAAAGCATGGAGGCCTGCACTGAATGATCTGGAGAAAGCGCTGCAGGGCGTTGAGAATAAGTCGGCCGTGCACCAGAACCTTGCGGTGGTTTACGAAAATCTGGGGATGCAGGGGATCGCGAAAGAACATCGCAATCTGGCTGCACAGACCAACGGGAAGTAGGCTGGATGTCCGCCATAGAATCACAGTCGGCAGCGTCAACGGCCACGGAGCGGCAGCTTGGGGCTTACCAGAATGATTTCTACCATCCGGGCCGCGGCTTCCTGGTGCGGACCGTTTGGTACTACCTGAGCCTCATTGTCTTTGAGAGCGGCTGGTTTCC
>DNPC01000752.1 GCA_003501565.1 Planctomycetaceae bacterium
CTTGGAAATGGGAGACTTCGCCCTCTTCGGCCTCATCGCGAATGGTATCTACTAAATCGCCGTCAGCTTCATTGACTTCTCGCTTTGTGATGGCTGCCGCGCCGGCCTTCTCGACCTCGTCATATTTCCCGCTAACAACGCGAATCGCGAATGGAAACAGGCGAATGTTCGGGAACACAAACGCAAGCGTAAAGAACGATGCCCCAGCCACTAACAGGATAAGGACGAATGGGATATCGGTGCCCGCCACGGGGACGGGAGTCAGCACGAAGCCCTCCCACCAGGTTGCAACTGGCGCGAATGCATCGTCAATCATTTTGTCCAGACCAGCGGCTGGAGCTTCATCAGTGGTCTCAGATGATTCAGCCTGTTCTTCAGCGTCATCTTCACTGTCCGAGACGGCTTGACCTGTCTCAGGCTCTTGGCCAGCCCAGGCGGCTGCGCGCAAGGCAGGTGCCGTCGTAAAGGAAAGTAGCATGAGGGCCGCCAAACCCCAAAAACACATTCGACACAGAGGGAAATCAGAAAAAAACGATCGAGGTACGCATGCGACGCGGGGTAGGCTCACGGAAACTTCCTGTAAACTTGGCTATCAAACCGGATTTGGCGTCGTGTAACCTACTCGATTGCGTCCGTTAAAAAAAGTGTAGGCTTCGCTCAGGGGAGCGGCTGATCGAAATCTTGCGACCAAACTCCGGGACTTTCGATGTCGCTGTAGAAAGTTGATGCAGCGGCTTTGGCCAGCTGATCAACGGACGTGGCGAGTCCAATTCGGCATCCCATTGGTTACGATCGCGCTAGTACCACGGGGGCGGTCCGGTCTGTATCTCGGCGGCTTGCCGAGCGGCTGCGGGCGGATACTCCCGTGCTAGCCTAGTCATAACGAACGACGTCCTGTCCGATGATCCCGGCAGCAACGCAGCAAAGTAGTCGCTACTCACGCTGTCAGTCGGCAACTTGGCCTACAGCCCAAACTCTCGAACTCGCGCAACGGAGAAGATGCAGCCATGACTTCAACCAGTACTCGTCGTAGTTTTTTGACCACCAGCGCCGGCGCCGTTGTTGGCACCACTGCTTCAACAGGTCTGGCAGCGATTAATCGTCTTCCCGCGAGTGCTACGCAGAAAGCGAAAGAGGGTCTCGGAAAGCTGCGCTACTGCCTGAACACCAGCACAATCAAGATTGGTAAACACCCAATTGAAGAGCAACTCGAGATTGCGGCTGGGGCCGGATACGATGGCGTGGAGCTTTGGCTGCGAGACATAGACGCGTTCACCGAGCGTGGCGGCAAGCTGCCGGAACTCAAACGGCGAATCGATGACCTGGGACTGACAGTGGATAGTGCTATCGCGTTTGGCAAGTGGATTGTGGACGATGAAGCGGAGCGAAAAAAGGGCCTTGACCAGTGTCGCCGAGACATGGAGATCGTCGCTGCACTTGGTGGTAAGCGAATCGCCGCGCCGCCAGCCGGAGCGACAAACGGTTCCAAGCTCAATCTATCGGATGCAGCTGAACGCTATGCAGCTTTGTTGGATGTTGGTGCCAGCGTCGGCGTTCAACCGCAACTGGAACTATGGGGATTCTCGAAGAATTTATCCACCCTGGCAGAAGTACTGTATGTTGTCGCAGGAGCACGCCACAAAGACGCGTGTCTGTTGCTTGATGTTTATCACATGTACAAGGGCGGAGACGATTTTGAATCGATTGGACTGGTTCCCGGCCAAAAGATGCACTGCCTGCACATAAACGATTATCCCGCCGATCCACCTCGACCGCTCATCAAAGACGAACACCGTGTTTATCCTGGGGATGGCGTTGCGCCGATGACGCGTATTCTGCGCAGCCTAGTCGGCGGAGGGTTCGAAGGCACGCTGAGCTTAGAGCTGTTCAACCGCAGTTATTGGCAGCAACCAGCTAAGCAAGTTGCTGCAACAGGACTGGCCAAAATGAAAGCCTGTGTAGCTGCAGCGGCTGAATAGCTGCCGCTTCCGTGCAACTAGTGGCCCCGCGCTGATTCCGGTGCGCGTGAAAAAGAGCCGGTTGCCAGAGGCATGTGCCAGAGCCGTGAATCAGAGACCAAACGAATCTGGCTACGAACTACATGGTCTGGCGATTGTTGCTCGAGTGGCAACGCTACCACTTGAGGCCAAATTTTTCGCCGTTGCTAGGTCCGCTCACGCCACCCTTGAGCGGGCCAGTGTGTTTGGGCAATACGGGTTTGGCGGGTGGTTCCTCCGGAGCAGCCTCTTGCTCGGTTGGTTCGGGTGCGGCCGTCGCTCCTTTGATCGACAGACTCATTCGCTGTTGCTCGGAATCGACCGAGAGCACTTTCACCGAGACATCTTGGCCTTCGCTGACAACATTGCTGACGTTCGAGACGCGGTGGTGCGCTAATTCGCTCACATGCACGAGGCCTTCGACGCCAGTCGCAACTTTGACGAACGCACCGAATTCGGCGATCCGAGTCACGGAACCTTTGACAATCGAGCCTACGCTGAATGCGCTTTCTGCATCCTTCCATGGGTGCTCTTGGAGCGAGCGATAGGACAATCCGATTTTGCCGGACTGTTCATCGATCTTGTCGACACGCACTTGGATCTGCTGTCCTTCTTCTAGTATTTCGCTGGGATGCTTTACACGTTCCCATGACAATTGGCTGATGTGTAACAGCCCGTCCAGCCCTCCGATGTCGACGAACGCACCAAAGTCGGTGATTTTTCGGACAGTGCCCTCGACTGCCGCGCCGACTTCAAGGTTTGCGAGTCGTTCGGCACGTTTCTCAGCTTTTTCGCGTTCCAAGACTGCTCGCCGTGAAAGAACTAAATTGCCGCGGCGCTGATTGGCTTCCGTGACCACGCACAGAACCTTTTGATCCACCATTTCGCCCAAGTTTTCGACCCGATATTCGGCTACCTGGCTGGCTGGGATAAAACCGCGAATCGCGCCGACTTTGCACTCCAAGCCGCCGGTGTTGGAGCCGGTAACCAGCACTTCGATCACTTCTCCTTCGGCTATGTCGTCCCAGTCGCTAACTTCGACGCTCTTACCTGGGAGCGTGACTTCATACATTCCTTCGTCGGGGATGTAGCCGCGCACGACGACTTCAACCTGCGTTCCGTCTTCTGGGACCACATCGAATTGTTCGGTAGCAATTACACCTTCGTCGGGACCGCCCAGCGAGACGAAGACCGCATCGTTCATGGACTTCATCACTTTCGCTTGCACGCGCTGGCCCTCGGACAGGGTACGCCCAACTTGGGAAAGCGGATCGCCAGTCAGCATTTTGTCGATGTCTTCGCCACCGAACGCTGCCGCCAACTCGTCTTCGAGTTCTTGCGGCAAAGCGTTTCGAGTTGACGGAACCGCGACCTTCGGGGCTGGTCCCTTGGGGGCGGAGGGAGCTTGCTTTTCAGGTTTGGGGCGACGCCGCCGTTTTGACTCCTCACCCACTTTCACAGAGCGATCTACCTGGCTTTCGGCCGCGGGTGCCTTCCGCGCTGTCGTGCCCTCAGTCGGTTTTTGTTGGCTCTTCCGGAGCGCCCGGATTCGATCCAAGCTGATGGGGCCGCTTCCAGCGCTATTTCCGGGGGCCGGACTTGCATCCGCATCGGGAGCCGATTCGGTGGCTGAGCCTGGATTGGATTGATCGCCGTTGGAATCCGCAGCTGGCGGTGGCAATTCTTCGGGTGCTGGGGCGTTTTCTTCGTTTGCCATCGGCGCGGCACTTTGTGATATGGGGGTGAACTTGCCCGTAATGGATGATTGGGGCGTTACGTCAGACCGCTGTGCGAAAATCGCCATAAAGTCGGCCGCGTCGATCTATTTTAAACCGATAACGGGCAGCTTCCAACAGCCCGGCGTTTGCTCAACGGTGATCAGCTGCTGATGGATCCTCCGGGTGGAGTTGATCCGGTAAGCTGGCAAGCAAGCGGGCACGACGGTTGCTTGAGCGGGCAGAGCAACATTTGGTGATCGTTAACGGCGTACCGCAACTATTCACGGCAAATGTGAGTTGGCTCACGGATACGCTGGGTGTAGTAGGCGATACTATCAATAGTCTGGTATAAGCTTGGTGCGATGTAGATCTCGTCAAAGATGCGCTGCCGCGGAGCAGCAGTTTCTTTCACAAGATTTCGTCTTGAGAGTCCAGTTGCGGCGAATTTTGTAGCGGAAAAACGGTAGGGCAAACGGATATGGAGTCGCGTGGAAAGAACTGTGAAAGTGGCGCTGACGCGTGGTCACAGTGCGAACCGGGGCTGTTGACGAATCGGGCAAAGCCTACCGGAACTCCCTACGTTCGCATGGCGGGGCTTTCCGCGGCCGTCGCATGTGGAATCGTGGCAGTGGTGTTTTCGGCGGGATTGCTGACTAGTTCCGGACGAACCTCCCAGGCTCTCTCGTGTACTGACGTTATCGATCAAGAGTCGGGCTATTTTGCTGACAATTTGGCGGCGGATGAGCGGCGGAGGGTCAACCAGCACCTCCTGGTCTGTGAGCGCTGCCGAACTCACTACGAAAAGACGGCTAGAGCCAAGAATGTCCGGCTAGACCTTTCGCTGGCTGTACTGTCGGCACCGGTGACCAACTGGCTCGCAACCGGCACACTCTCCCTTGCGCCGCTTTGCCAAGTAACGCGTTAAGGCCCCGCATATCGCATATCGCATTTCGGCTTTTGGCGTCGGGCTAGAAAGCATCGCGAATTTAAGCTTGTGCCGCACTCCTTCTAGCAACCGGGCTCGCTTGAGTAAGGGCCGTAGCAAGCGAGTGAAGTCCAGCGTTGGAATTCTGTTGGGCCGCGGCAAGACGTGGCCCCAATTGCTGCTTGCGCTCTGCAGCGTTTGTAGGCATTACGCCAGTGAAGTGGCTATTGCTAGCTTGGGTGCTGCCTGCGGCATATTGTTCTTCTATTGCGTTGTGTAGCCGAGTGCCTTCGATCGGGATTGACCAGCTAGTCGGTGCGAGATTAACGTGAGCGCAAACCCAGCGGTTATGTCAGCGTGACATAAACCGTGAGGCCCAATGGCGGGCTAAAACAAACATGAAGGTCAAGGATGACCCAATGATGAATCCACAACCAAGCTCAAATATCGAACCAGTCGCGCTCCTCGATGTAGGTCGCGGCAACCAACCGTTGCGTGACGAAGTGCTCTCAGCAATCGCCGAGGTCTATGATAGCGGGCGATTTTTGTTCGGCCCCGCTGTCAGCGAACTCGAGCAAGCGGTGGCGGAGACTTGCAACACGAAGACTGCCGTTGGCTGTGCTTCTGGCAGCGACGCACTCCTTTTGGCGTTAATGGCCAATGACATCGGGCCGGGCGACGAAGTCATCGTTCCTTCGTTCACGTTCTTTGCGACTGCCAGCTGTGTGACGCGCGTGGGAGCGAAGCTGGTGTTTGTGGATATCGATCCGCAAACCTACAACCTGTCACCCGAAGCGGTCGCCAACGCTATCACGCCTCGCACTCGCGCAATCATACCGGTGCACTTGTTTGGTCAGTCAGCTGCAATGGATGAGATCACGAGACTGGCAGAAGGCAAAGGCATTTCGGTTATTGAAGACGCCGCGCAAGCCATTGGTGCTGCCTACCACGGCCGGCCTGTTGGTAGCTGGGGCCAGTGTGGTTGTATCAGTTTTTACCCAACGAAGAACCTGGGTGGAATTGGCGACGGTGGAATGTTGTCCACCAATTCAGAATCGTTTGCAGACCGGGTCCGCTTATGTGCTTCGCACGGAATGCGACCTCGCTACTACCACTCGATCGTTGGCATCAATAGCCGACTAGACACAATTCAAGCTACTGCGCTTGTGATCAAGATGAGGCACCTGAACCGATATAGTCAGATGCGCCGAGACAACGCCCAGCGATACATGCAAATGTTCCAAGAGGCCGGAATCGTCTCCGAGTCTGCCGATGGCGTGCAGTTGCCTTATCAAGATCCTGCAGCACTGCATGTTTGGAACCAATTTAGTTTAAGGGTTGGTGGAGGGCAGCGAGACGCGCTACGAGAGCACCTTAGCCAGCAAAAAATTGGAAGCGAGATCTATTACCCCATCCCGCTGCACCAGCAAGAATGCTACGCGGATCTTGGCTATGGGGCCGGTAGCCTGCCCGAAACGGAACGGGCAGCGAAAGAGATTCTACATCTTCCCATCTACCCTGAGCTTACCGAACAGGAGCAGACGCGCGTCGTCGCAGCTGTTGCCGCCTACTACGGCGCAAACTCCATCAGCTCGGCAGCTTAATTCGGCGCGTGACGGCCGATTCTGAGCTGAAGTATTTACCAGCAGATTCGGCTTTGGAACTGGGTGACGGACCGATGAGTTCACGAAGCCTCTTATGAACAAAGTCCTGGTGAGAACTGAGTCGAGTCCGAATACTGGAGTCTCGCCACAGGCAGGCTCCTTGTTGGGCCATTAGTAGATTGCAAAGGCAACAACGGCTCAATCAATTCGCCGCGCTCCTCGAAAAGGGACGCGCGGCTTCGTCTATTGCGGTGAGAAACCGCTTTCTGAGACTTCGAATTGGCCAGGCGCGCTCAAGCGTACACTGCTATTTGCCCACGCACTGCAATGCAGGATCGAGTAAACTAGGGTGTTCCCCGCCTGGTGTTCCGAGTGGTCACCATCCTGCTTCCCCACCACCGAACAAGAGCTAACGTAGGAGTCGGCTGCCGCAAGGCAGAGATCCGATCGTTCCAGCCACTATTCTCGTTTTCCAAGACTTGGTTTTTTGATGCTTCATCGAATCCAATCCACGCTTTGCACTCTGGTCGTTACTGCCAGCCTTGCAGGTCTTTGCTATGCACAGACTACCGATGAACCGCTCGCGCGAAATACGGCTCAACTGCAGAGCGATGATCGTGTCGTCCTTCTGGGCGACGGGCTCATCGAACAAGAACAGTATTTCGGTTGGTGCGAAGCGGTGTTCTCCGCGGCGGCTGCAGAACCTGGAGCCACCTTT
>DNPC01000383.1 GCA_003501565.1 Planctomycetaceae bacterium
CTCAACAGCCAGGTGCGGCCCCTCCCCGAACGTTCGTTCCTCACGTTCGACCCTCCCGAAAGGAGGGTAACGACAGCCTCACCCTCCCGGAGGGCCCGGAGGGAGGTAACGACAGCCTGCCCCCGCGCAAGGATTCCTTACGCTTCAGCCAGGATTTGTTTAATGGGTTGACGGCTGTCTGCGAAAGAACTGATATCAAGTCCCAGCAGCTGAGCTTCGGTTAACCAAAGATTGGCCAGCGGAGTTCCCTCGGGCATGTGGATGTGCTGGCCAGCTGATACGTGATCACCTCCGCCTGCGACGATGATCGGCAAATCGTTGTATTGATGTGTTGAACCATCGCCGAGGCCGGAACCGTAGGTTACTAGCGTCTCGTCAAGCAGCGTGCGAGGAGCGTGCTGCGGGCTGCTGGCCGGAAGTTCGACAGCATCCATCCGCCCCAACAGATAGGCATATTGCTCCATATAGAAATAGTCGACCTTCAACAAGTCTTCGATCATCTTGGTTTGATTGTGGGACATTTGGTGATGGCTTCGCGGTGTGTCAAACAACTCCTCGAATAAAAACGGCGTATCCCAGCGTTCTGGGCCAACCATAAACGTCGCGACGTTAGTTAAGCCGGTTTGAAGCGCCACGACCATCAAATCGATCATCAACCTTATGTACTCACCCCGTGGCAGATATGTCTCCGGAGGCACCTCAAAGTCTGCTTGTGCGAGGTCTCGTCGCAAGGACTCATGGCGCTTGATTTGCAATTCAACGGCTCGCACCGAATCGAAGAATTCTTCAAATTTGTGTTGATCGGACCGGCTGAGCGTGCGTCGAAGCTGGCGAGCATCCTCCAGTACTAGATCCGTAATGTCTTCTACCAGATCTACCGACTTGGTAGAGAAAAGCCGGTCATACATTTGTCGTGGATCACGAATCGATGGAGCAACGTGCCCAGCCCCGTACCAAGAAATGTTGTCAAAGTAGATTGATTCTTTGTTGTCACGATGGCTATTGCAGCTGAACTCAAGTGTTCGAAAGGGCGTCTCGCCACCAACATGATCTGCCACTCGATGGTCGAGTGTACGATCAAGCGGCCAAGCTGTCCCCTCCACTGTGTAGGGAACGGCACTACTCAAATAGCACGACGCACATTGCGCGTGCACGTCAGTACCCTGCTGGAAAGTTCGATCCATGCCGGTGATCAGGTTAATCTTCGACTTGAAATGCTCAAGCGGCTTCATCGTTGGAGTAAGTTCATCGAGCGGGCGAGCGCTGTAAAACGGATCCTGCTTGCCGATCGAACTCATCCGATTCCCTTGATTCCCCTTGGGAATCTTGTGGTCCGCTTCACCGGGGAAGAAGCCCCGCCGAACAACTCCGATTGGAACGTAAAACTGCACCATTCGGCTGAGCGTTGGGGCTTCCGCGCCTTCGACAGGTGTCGTTGCTTGCGCGTTCGACTGGAGCCACGGTAGCGCCAAAGCGGTTCCACCAACACCACGCAGGAATGCTCTTCGGCTGTGTAGTTTGAACATCAAGTTTCCTCGGCGGTTGATGGGAGGTAGCACTGTCCTTCGGGAGGGACAAACGTGAGGGTCGAACGTTCGGGGAGGGGCAGTACCTGCTGATAAAGCAGACGGCATATTCTCCCCTAGGCCAGAACAACTGGCGGCTGCGGCCCCTCCTCGGCCTTACTCGCTAGGAATCGCAAGGCCGACCCTCCCGAGGGGAGCGTAGGCACTTGGTTGCATTCGAAACGGACGGCTTAGGACGACGGCTTCGATGACGGACTGCAAGCGTAGTTCATTTTTCTTCGCGTGGTTCACGATCGCATCAATCGCGGGATCGTCAATCGCCGTGGTTGGCCGGGCGATTGCAAAGGAGAGCAAGTGACTAGCGAGCGCGCGACAAAATCTCTCCTCTTCGGCGAGCAACGCGTCCTTCAATTCTACCACGGACTCGAAATCGTATTTTCCAAGCCACGAACCGCCCGCGCTGATCACCTGACCATTTTCGTATTTGTCACGCCAGCGCCCGACGGCATCAAAGTTCTCGAAAACGAAGCCGAGTGGATCAATGGTTTCATGACAGCCGCGGCAATCCGCCCTCTGCCGGTGCAATTCGAGTTGTTCGCGCAGAGTCATCGCTTGTGTCGTTGCGGCGCCTTCCTCAGGCAACGGTGGAACGTCGGCGGGCGGTGGATCCGGTGGATCATTGAGAATCACGCTGGCCAGCCAAGCGCCTCGAGTGATCGGCTTCGTCCGGATATCTCCGCTGGTCATCGTCATGGCTGCGGCAGTCGTGATGACGCCGCCAGCACGCCGATCGGTAATCGGTACGCGGCGGAACTTCAGTGCGCCAACTTCGCCAACACGTCCGCGATCTTGCCAACCCTCCGTCGCGAGCGGACCATAGGATTCTTCAAGGTTTGCCGAGCGATAAGAAAAATCTGAGTCAATAAGATCCGTAATGGGTCGGTCTTCGATCAGGACAGTTTCGAATACTAGCAATGGCTCCAGCATCATGTGCATGCTGTCGCGATACTTCGAGTAATAGAAGTCCGGGTATTTCGTGCGGTCAGGAATCGACGAAACAATGCGATCAATCTGCAGCCATTGTCCTGGAAAGCTATCGCAGAACCGTTTCAATCGGCGGTCCTTCAGCATGCGACGGACCTGCTCGCGAAGCACCGCAGTATCCGACAGCGTGCCCTCCTCAGCCGCCGTTAGAAGCGTTTCATCCGGCAGGCTTCCCCACAAGAAGAAACTCAGCCGTGATGCGAGTTCGAAATCGTCGATCGGGACATTGCGTGACCGGGCGGTAAGAGCATCCGAAGCGCCTAGTGTAGAACTTTGCAAGTACAAGAATCGCGGCGATGCCAATGCGGCGGCAGCAACTTGTTTCATCGATTCGGTAAAGCCAACACCACGATCGAGCCTAGCTGTGGCAAATTGCGCGTAACGCTCAATGGTTTCATCGTCTACTTTCCCGCGAAATGCGCGCCGCAGGAACGTTGACAAACGTCGTGGTATTTCCGTACGCAATGTCTCACCGTCGGCGCCCTTTGGCTCCGCAAACAGGTCGTCCCAGACACCCACTTTTTTGCGCTGGAAATCGGGGCTAGTGGTGATGGATGTGCCGAGCCTAAGAAACGACTCAACCAGCAAGGGTGACATCGAAAGGTGATCTGCTTGTACGTCAAATCCGTGTTCGGCACGCAGGTCTTGCGGAAACGCGGTCACGCCTGCCAACCGCGGCTCGATCATCTGCGATTTCCCCAGTGGTCGACTGCCGACGGAAACTAGATCTGGCATTTTCGCAGAAGCGGGATCAAAGTATTTCCCGTGCTCCCGCATCATTTTTTCCGGGAGCGTAAAGACTTGGGCTTTCAGTTCAAACAGATCGACGACGGCATTGTTGTACTGGAAACGATTCATCCGCCGAATCGGGGTCGACGGGTAGGGCAATTGCTCTGCCAGCTCATGCAACCTTCGCTGAAGCGTCAGAATCAACTGACTACGGTCTGCATCACCGAGTTCTGGGCCATCGGCGGGTGGCATTGAACGGGAATCCAGTTCGTCGACTACTTTCGCCAACCATTCGATCTGCGCCATTGAACCTGACGACACTGAGGGATCTGCCTGCGCTGGGGGATCTGCCTGCGCTGGCGGATCGGCCGATTCAGATACCTTGTCCTCGGCCTGCTCTGCAGCGTGAACATCAGAAGGGTTGGCCAATGACAAATCGAAGAGGCGGAAGGCTCCTTCGAAATCCGCGGCAAGCCCTTCAGCGGTGGTGAGCGATCCGTGGCAGTCCGCGCATGCATCCGTGAGCGTTGCAATCGTCGACTGCATGCCTTTGTCACTTGCCGCAGCGCCGTTTACCAGAAACGCAAGCATCCACAACAAGCAACCAACGTAAAGCACCGGAAATACTCGCACTGGATCCGCATCCCCCATTTTGTAACTAATCACATTTAGTGCGTCGCGAAAAAAGACTGGCTAGGTTGCCTGCCAAGGACGTTCCGGTCGAGAACGCAACAAGGTCGCTTCGGCATCATCGACGAATTCTTCGGTCTGTGGGTTGATCCTCACCGTCCGCCCGAGAATCCAAGCGATAGCTGCGGCGTGACACGCAACGTGCGAACGTCGCATTACGTCTGGGCCTGCATTGGGTTGTTCGCGACTTTTGATGCAGTCAAAGAAATTACGGCCATGAGCCGAGACGTCCAATCCACGCACGCGTTTCTGATTGGCGGGTAGCTTGTTTTGCAGTTCAGCATTTGATGCAACAATTTCTCCGCTGTCGCCGGTCTCGACAGATCCCCGCTCACCATGGAAGCGGACAGGGCAAGTCCCCAGACGAGTGACATAATGTGGCGACCGATCTCCGAACGGATCTGGCAAGAAATCGATTACCAGTTTCACACCATTGGCATACTTGCATACGATCTCATTCGCGCCGGGCGTATACTCAACCGGCATCGTCTCGTCCGCTTGATTGGCCCATTGGCACAAGTCGACGGTGTGCGCACCCCAGTCCAGGAGACGTGCGCCCGAGTCGAAGTCCCACTGTCCACGCCAACGACCATCGACATACTTTTGATTGAACGGTCGCCATGCGGCTGGTCCAAGCCACATATTCCAGTCAACTACATCTTGCGGCGGAGTCTTCTCGGCTGGCAACCAAGAATTGTCGAGCGTGGGTTTGTAGACCGATGCGTGCAGCGTGTGCAAATCTCCTAAGGTGCCATCGTGCGCCATTTTGACTGCCGTACCAAAGTTCGGCACACTACGCCGCTGAGTACCAGCTTGGAAAACGCGACCGGTTCGGTGCATCGTCTCGCTCAAGCGCTGGCAGTCGGCGATCGTGATCCCGCAAGGTTTCTCACTATATACATCCTTGCCCGCTTCGGCTGCCATGATCGATGCGGCGGCATGCCAGCGGTCACCCGTCGCAATCAACATCCCATCGATGTCTTTTCGGTCAAGGACTTCTCGGAAATCGCGGTAGGTTTGCAGTTTGTCGTTCCCGTAGTGATCGTCGATCAGCTTCTTCCCTTCGTCGCGACGGGACTTCTGCACATCTGCCAGCGCCACGAATTCGACATCCTTTTCCTTGAGCATCGCTCCCAGATCGTATCGACAGCGCGGCCCAACTCCGACAATCCCCATTGTTATCCGTTCGCTCGGCGCTACCCGACCGCGCCCAAGCGCACTTGCCGGAACGATTGCCGGCAGGGCAGTCGCGGCAGCTAGACCACCTGCAAACGTCCGGCGCGAAACCGTGGTTGTTGCGGATTGAACAGACTGGGATTCTCGTTTGGCTGGGTTCGTCATCAGTCTCTCCGAGCGGAAAGGGGGAAGGCAATTTCGATGATCAGCATGCAAAGCGCGAATTCGAAACGGAATAAGGCTGGAGGTTAGTAAAGCTGGCCCGCGGGACGCTAAATCTGGCCGGCCGCTGGGGATGGCAGGAACACTGGCGGTAGGAACATCGGTGGCAGGAATATGAACTTGCCCGCGCGGGGACACCGAACGTGCGGGGACACCGAACGCGCGGGACATTGACGCACAGGGACACTG
>DNPC01000102.1 GCA_003501565.1 Planctomycetaceae bacterium
CTTTGGTGATCTGGATGTTTCGACGATCAAGACCAAACCGCCCGGGCGGTCGGCAGTGCACACGTATCTCGCTACCCAAGACAAACTGCCCAGTTGGTGGCAGTTCGTTGAAAAGAAGCTGCAATCTGGACGTCAGGCCTACGTGATTGCTCCGCGAGTTTCGAACACTGATGCTACCGACCTAACCAGCGTGCAAGAAGTCTATGAATCGCTTAGCACAACAGCGTTTGCAAATCGCCGCGTTGGACTGCTGCACGGACGCATGTCGAGTGAGGAAAAAGAGGCGGCGTTGGTGGCGTTTGCAAATGGCGATACTGAAATCTTGGTAGCGACCACCGTTGTCGAAGTTGGCATTGATGTGCCCAACGCAACCATCATGACAATCATGGACGCCGACCGTTTAGGGCTCAGCCAGCTTCATCAATTGCGTGGGCGTGTATCACGTGGGTCGCATCCGGGGTACGTGACGGCTGTTGCAGCAGTCGGTACGCCGCTGGACAACCCGCGGCTAAAGGCATTTGAGTCCAGCGATGATGGGTTCGAGTTGGCCGAAATGGATTTAGCCATGCGCGGTCCTGGTGATCTTCTCGGTACCAGCCAAAGTGGACTTCCGCCGCTGCGAATTGCGAGCTTAACTGAGGACGGTCCACTGCTGCTGGAAGCACAGTCTGCCGCTCGGGAGCTGCTCAAGAAGTACCCAGACCTCGATGCTCCGCATCTCTCTGCGCTGCGGCGGCAAACTCTCCGCCGCTACGGCGAATCGCTACAACTCAGTGATGTGGGCTAATTTGACCCAGGGCTCTTGCTCGGCTGCAGGTTGGGCTTTGCAGCGCTCAATAATAGAACAGCAGTCGGGCGCGACGCTCGCGTCCCGCTTCCGGCGATGTGCACTTTGCTCGAGTGCTCAACGATCCGTTTTTCAATCCGCTGCGTTCCCTGTCCGATCACCTTCACACCTGGTTGTGCCAGTGCCACCACTAGATCCCAGTAAACGACTCGAGGTATTCTTCGACAGCGACTGTCCGCTGTGTGATCGTGAGATCAAGGTTATGCGTTGGCTGGATCGAAACAACCGCGTCCAATTCACGGATGTCATGTCAGAGGACTTTGACGCCGCCGACTACGGTTTGACCTTTGACGATTTCATGGACGAGATTCAAGGACGCCTTGCACCAGATCGTTGGCTGACAGGAGTAGACGTTCTGTACGAAATGTATCGCAACGTCGGGTTTTGGTGGCTCGTGTGGCCGATGAAGGTTCCCGGTATTTCTCACTTCTGCGAGTGGGGTTATGCCGTCTTCGCTCGCAACCGTCTCAAGTGGACCGGCCGCTGCAAAGAGGACTGCAAAGTGCCTACCAGCACCTAGAGCCGCAGTAGATCGCGCTTGTCCGGTCTCGGCTACCCTTGACGCGATGCGAAATGTCGGAAATGAGCGACAAATTGCTGATGGAGATCTGGGCAAGTTCGCTGCAGTTGTTTTTCAAGTGGTTCAACCGGAGTGCCACTGCGGAGATCAGCCAAATAGCGTACCAATTGACGGCGTAGCGGGCGATTGCGATGCAGTAGAAAATGCACCCAAGCCCAGCTGTCACGGTAGTAGCCTTCCGTGAATTCCGCCATCGATTTCACCTTCGCCAGGCCTGCTAGGCTAGGTGAGGTGGCGTCGTTACATTTCGCGACGACAGCGGGCAAATGCGGCGACCCGGCAAATCTCTGGCCGGCCGGCACCTCAAAGTATTCGGCAACCCCCTCGTCCAACCAGATCGGCGGTGATTGTCCTTCATCATTGACCACGGCATGCACAACCTCGTGCCGCAGATCTTCTAGGAGATCGGCGTGCCAGTAGGCAAACAGCATTCCCGGCCCCCGATCTTGGAGGTACAGCGCTCGCCTGCGCGGCAATTTGGGAAAGTAGGCGGATAGGTAGCGGTTGTACTCATGCTCAGCATGAAAGAGGACCACGTGGATTGTTGATTCAGCTGGTTGTATTTTCAGCGTGCGTTCAACATCCCGTTGGACGGCTATCAACTCCGCGGCCACCTTTTTATGATCGAGCTGGCTGCTGGTTGCCGCTTGGCCCGCGGCTGCCGCTTGGACAAATTCGCCTGCTGGTGACGACTTGCTCGCGACCATCGGAGCATCGCTATGAACTTGGAAGCGGCCCACTCGGTACTCTGTGGCCCACTTCGTCTTGACGCGTCCGGGTGCAACCTTAGAAGTGCTTAGCGTTCTTGTGCGATTTGCTTGATTGCTTCCATCAACCTCGTCGGCACTCAGGTGAGTGTTAATCAAGCCAGTCGCAACCAAGCCTAAACAACACCGGCGCGTCATTCGTACCGCATCCGCGCCACCAACTTTCGGTTGGTTGGTTGACGATTGCACGGATGTGGACATTGGTAAGGCGTAAGTGGTTAACGTCAGAATTGCAACAAAGCGGATGCGGCGAGTCCGCAGCCGCTATCTGTGCGGACGTTAGCAAAAGCCAATCGAGCGAACCATAGCAACCCCGCCCGACGTGATGCGTTTGGAGGCAAACGCCAACCAGTCGCGAAATACCCGATAATTAGCTCGCGCGATGGCAGCCAAGCTGTCCAATGCAAGCAATAGCGTCGGCTGTTCTGGCGCTACCGTCCGCGCTGGCGGTAAAACAAATAATATTCGCGATTTCGCAAATTACCGAACGCGTCTAAGCATCAAGAGTCGCATCTCAAGTTGCATTTCGTCAGCGCTGGGGGTGGCCTTCAATAACAACTTGTTACGTCCGGCGGGCAGCTCGATTACGCCCAAGTCCAGCGGAGCGAACTCTTTCATAGGAGACTGTGTAATCCGCTTGACGCGATCATGCTCAGGCCCCACTGCGGGTGGAGTGTGAGCGGCCTGGATGACGGCACTGGTCGCAGAATCGCCTAGGCTTAGGCTGACATTGGCACCAACGCTGCTGGGGCTTGCGCTGTGAAACATTTGCACCTGGAAGCGTCCGGGATGCAGGACATCGACATCCCAGCTAATCTCATCCTGGGCCGAAGTCCAGTTCTTGAAATAGGAACAATTGGGGGCTTTGGCGGAACGTTCGATTCCACCGGAAGCGATCGCGTCGCGGGCTGGAAGCTGAGTGAGAGGGAAATCCCGATGTCCGACCGTGAACGGTCGCGGCTCACGCTTCAGTTCACTGAGAACATCACGTCTAAATGCGTCAGCGGCACCACGCAATTCTTGAGCAAGTGCTGGTCGCTGCAACGAAACATCGCGCGTTTGTCCTGGGTCGGCAAGCATATCGTAGAGTTTGCCTTGGTGGTCGAGGCGGAAATGCTGGTTGCGTACACTGACCCTCCCAGCCCAGTGCGAAAATAGCTTCCGCTCAGGCAGCGCGGCGGTTTGGCCCGTTAGTAGTGGTACCAGGGATATCCCGTCCAGTGGGCTGCCGTCCAGCACCGGCACTCCCGCCAATTCGCACAGGGTGGGCAATAGGTCGATGGCACCACCAATCTGTGTAACCAAGCGTCCCGGTCGTAC
>DNPC01000247.1 GCA_003501565.1 Planctomycetaceae bacterium
AGCCGAGGTCGCCAAACCCGCCGGCCCGCCGCCCAATTGGCTCAAGCCATACATGACGGAGCAAGATAAGCCGCAGCAGTATCGCGATTCCGACGAACAAAAGTCGGCAGGCCCTGCCATTGACCAACGCCGCCCTCCACAAGCGCCCAGCGATCGTGCGCAGGGACCGTTCTTTCTGGAGCCCGAAGACGCTAGCCCGAGCGATCGCGACAACGCTACAGGTGAGGATTTTCAAATCCGAGATTATCAACGCGATTCACTTGAGCGCGCGCCGGTGCGTCGTGGACGAGATGATAAAGAGATGCTACCTGCCCCACAAGATCTGTCACCTGATTCGGCCAACAGAGCAAACGATTATTCGCGGCGCCCAGCCGCCCAGGTTCCCGTGCGGCGGATCGAGCAACCCCAGCCAGCGCCCTCGCAACAGCGAATAGAAACGGAGCTGCTTTCGCCTCAGCCGTTGGAAAGCCAGGAACTGGTTCCCGGCGGCCAACCGGCGGAAGAAGACGAGTTGCTACTCGGAGATGAGGACCTGTCGGTGCGAAGACGCTATCAACGCGCTCCGAAAACCGCCCGCGGTCCGGATGGTTCGCACGTTTCAGTACTTGAACGCACACCCCAGTCGCCTGGCTCGCTGCATTCAGTCTTTGAGAACCCTGCGGCAGCAATCCAGCCGACAGGCACGCGGTACGTACCCACCGGGTACAACACCGGCTTACAAACCCGGCAACAGCCGCAATACCCGCAGCCGCGCTCAGCGATACCGCCACGGTCAACTGCCCATATCCAAGCCAGTTCGCGCCCCGTTTCGTCTGTGCGAGCTGATGTAAACGGCCGCAGCTATCACGGAATGCCCGTCGGCTATCGCAATGCCAGCACCTCGCCGTTGCAGACCGCGCATCCTGCTATGGTAAGGCGTCCCTCCTCGCCTCAGGCAGGCACACAACCTCAGCTTAACTGGCAGCGGTCCGCACAGATTAACTCGGCTTCTTCTAATCGCTAACAGGGGCGGGAGCCGCATTGCGGCATCTTTCTAAAGTTGTTGGACTGAGACCCGCCCTCCTAGTGGAGGGTCGAGTTGGCTGCCTACGCCAGCCGTCGTGTTTCTTCTGGCGATGGATTGAATCTGTCGATGCCACCTGAGGTGATACGAGTGCCGTTAACCGGCAACGAGGCTCGCCCCCCACCTTTGCGCCCGCGCCAATCTGGCAACAATTTTGGGCCAATCAACGCCTTGGCCGTCTACGGCCGTTGGAAATTGTAAAAGTCAGATTCACAGAAGAGCACTAACTCTAGGAGTAAACCATGTTGGAACGCAGCCTCGTTCTACTGAAACCAGACTGTGTAGAGCGCCGCCTAATGGGCTCGATCATCAGTCGATTCGAGAACAAGGGATTGAATATCGTTGCAATGAAGATGCTGCGTGTCACTCCGGACCTTGCCAAGCAACACTACGCCGAGCACGTTGAAAAGCCGTTCTACCCGAGCCTCGAAGAGTTTATCACTTCAGCTCCAATTGTTGCGATGGCCGTTGAGGGCCTGGATGTCATTCGGCTTATTCGAGACATGCTAGGCGCTACCAACGGACTGACTGCTGCACCGGGGACGATTCGCGGTGATTACAGTAGTTCACGCCAGATGAACCTCGTACACGCGTCAGACAGTCCTGAGAGTGCAAAGCGAGAGCTGGAACTCTATTTCACTGCAGACGAAATTTGCGATCACGAGCTGCGTCTGACGCCTTCGTTGCGTGCCGCTGACGAAGAGTAAGATTGCGACAATGACGACCGCCGCGTCTGTCGATTCCGATTGATGCGGTGATGGGAATTGTTGTGTCGATCGCTTTGTCGTTCTCGCACTTGAGAGCCGCTTGAGTGTGAGAACGACGCCCCGCAGGTCCTAGCTCAACGTTTTGAAGCTGGGATGCGGTCACTCTTAACGCGGTGGCACTCTCAACGCGGTGGCATTCTCGATGCGATGTCACACTGACGGCGGTTTGAACGGCTAACCGGTTCCTGCTGCGCAGGCGTAAACTACCGGGAACGAAACTTGATTAAGGATGGCTGCGATGCGGATCACTCGACGCTCTGAGAGCGTGGTCGTTGAGTCACCTGCAAAGGTGAATCTGTTCCTGGACGTACTCGGCCGACGTGATGATGGCTTTCACGAGATCTCGACGGTTTTGTGCCCGGTATCGATTTTCGATTCACTCGAGCTCCAGCTGAGTGAGACCGAAGAATTCGCGCTGGACATCACGATTGCGTCGCCGCCCTCAAAGTCTGACTCATCTACCGATATTGCCTGGGATATCCCAACAGATTCCAGAAATTTGGTGATTCGTGCTTTGACGGATATTCGCCAAGAAATGGGACTCAAGGCAGGGGCGAAGGTCCGTTTAGCGAAGCGGATACCCGCGGCTGCGGGCTTGGGTGGTGGCAGTGGGAACGCGGCTGCAGCAATCGTTGCTTATCTGGCAATTCTAGACGCTTGGGACCGTGAGGCTGCCACAAAGGTCGCCGCGCGTTTGGGATCCGATATTCCCTTTTTTCTAGGCAACGAGAGGAATTTCGGCTTGGCCGAGGCGTGCGGACGTGGCGAGCAAGTCAGCCCGCTTGAGGCGACTCCCAAGCTTGATTTTGTGCTCACCCACCCACCCGAAGGTTGCTCAACAGCGGCAATCTATGGAGGGGTAAACGCTGACCTTTTGCCCAATCCACATACTCGGCAATTGCGTGCGAAATTGGTTTCAGCGTGCCAGCATGAAGACGTACGCAAGATTGGCGCCGGGTTGTTCAATGCCTTACAATCCAGTGCGGAAAAGCATACATCTTGGATTGAGACACAACTTAGACTATTTGATGAACTGGGGCTGGAGTTTCGACTGATGTCCGGCAGTGGATCGAGCTGCTTCGCATTGATCGATAACTCGCAGAACAACGATATGCTTCTCGAGCAACTCCGCAGTGCGGCGGCTCAACAAGGTATCGAGCGAGTTTTCGCCGCCAGCGCTGTTTACAGTTCTTCAATTGAATGGCAGATCCGACAGTGGGCGAGCTAGAAGCGTGAATCGATCTTAGACCTGTCGCTATGCACGGGGGCTGTAGCTGTGGAGATAACGGAAGTCCGCATCAAATTGATGGAGGAGTCGGAGGACCGTCTTCGTGCATTTTGCTCAATCACACTCGACAACTCTTTCGTAGTACGCGATCTGAAGATTATCGACGGTTCCCAGGGCCCGTTCGTGGCCATGCCCAGCCGCAAACTGACACAGCGTTGCCACCGTTGTGGGATGAAGAATTACATCCGGAGCAAGTTTTGCAACAACTGCGGAGCACGGCAGCGCGACAATCGGCATAGCCGTTCAGATGATACACCGAACAAGCTGTACGCCGATGTCGCGCATCCAATCAACCAAGAATGCCGTGACATGATTCAAGTTCGTGTGATCACCGAGTACCACGCGGAACTTGAACGAGCGAAAGAACCCGGCTACGTATCTCGGTACGACGATTCCTACGAAGTTTCTGCGGGTGAGAAAGCGGGAGCTGACCCCAACACGCGAGAACGTGTGGACGCCCCCCAATCTGCTTCGGCTCGGCCGCCTCATTCGTCTGAGTCACGCGAGCAGTCCCGATCTGAGCCCTCTTAGTACGCCTGTTTTGGGCAGCTAGCGATCGGAACTTCAAACGCGTTACACCAGACTCTAGCAAAACCGCAGGCTCTCCACACCGGCGAATGCTAGCACAGCAGGCGGATTAGCTTTGCTAGTCGTCACAGCTTTTCTTCCGCGGCAGCATCTGCTGATATTTCTGAATTTGGCGATTTTCCCGATTCGTCTTCTGTCCTGGAGCGAGTCGATAAAGCAACGGGATCGTGCTGCGCAGAAATATCTTCTGCGCGCCCTTTTGTTGAGCAGGGCCATTGTGTACCGGCACCACTTCGAATCAGGCTAGGCGGGAGAGGCACAATTAGCGGACGAACACCTCCGCCTGGCGGTAGCCAATTGCGGATTAGCATGCCAGGAGCATTCGCAGCTCTTACCTTCCTGCCGCGGCATGTGCGAAAGCTAGTGTTGTCACCCCACTGGTTTGCGTGGCTGGTGTGCCTGTCTGTAGTGGCGACAGGATGTAGCCGCACGCGTTACCGCTTGGCCGCCGACGAAGAATCCTACTGCCTGATCGAAAGCCGCCAAAGTGACCCTCGCTGGGATTTACCTGGGCGAAAGATTGAGCCGAGCGGCACGTCTCGTATGTACGTGGGCACCGAGCGTGACTGCGGACCGAAACCAGAGGACGATCCTGCCGCCCAGCGTTTGATGCGTTATCCCAACTGCATCGACAACACCAAGTACTATTCGAAGATCGCAACCCGCGGAAACTCCGAAAACCCCGTCTGGCTTGACTATTTGCCACGTGAGGAAAACGGCAAAATTCAGCTAACTCAACCGCTTGCAATGGATTTGGCCCTGATCCACTCAAGGGACTACCAGACCGAGTTTGAAAGAGTCTATATTTCAGCGCTTAACCTTTCTGGCAATCGATTCGAGTTCGATACTCAGTGGTTTGGCGGCCTCGGTACCGGATTTGTTGGAACCGGTAGTGATTTTGGTGATTCAAGAACACTCGATGTCACCGTTAATCGACTTGGGTTCACTCGCTCGTTGGCAGGCGGCGGACAGTTCGCAACTTCGATTCTGAATGGCCTGACCTGGGATTTTGGAAACGGCGGAATCCAACAAGGTTCAGCCGCTCTGGTCAGCACTTTCACTCAACCATTGCTCCGCGGGGCCTTCCGGCATGTTCGTCTTGAACAGCTAACTCAAGCGGAGCGCAATCTGCTGTATTCAGTCAGAGATTTTGCACGGTTCCGACGCCTATTCTACGTCGATGTAGCTACCGATTATCTGAGTCTACTCACGCGAATCCAAGCGATCAGTAACTTGCAAGCCAATGTCGAAAACCTCAAACGAAACTATGAGCAGTACCAGACACTGCTAGAGCTTGAGCAAGTTGCAATCATCGAAGTGGACCAGGTCTTTCAGCAGTACCAGAACGGTCGACTGCGTTTGCTCTCTGCCGAGCAAGCTCTCATTGCTGCGATGGACAACTTCAAGTTTAGTCTTGGTCTACCCGCTTGGGTGCCGATGGAGATTGACCTTGCATTGCTAGAGCAGTTTGAGCTGGTAAGTCCAGAGTTGGAAACGATCCAGATTGAAGTGCAACAGCTGTCCGCGGACGTTTCAAAGAATTTAGGCCCAAGTGAAACCAATCGCGTTGAACTACTTGCTTACGCTAAAAAGCTTGTCGAATTGCGAGACCGTTTAGTCAGGCTGGTACCTCAGGTTCAATCAGAATTGGACACATGGAATACAACCTTAGATTCGACAGACGTACAAAGCCTTGGGGAAGAAGACCAACTTGATTTCAGCCAACAAGTCACAATTAACGAGAAGGTCAGAAGTCAATTCGTTGAACTCAAGCAATCGCTCGGAACAAGAGAGAAGAACGAACGGATACTAAGGGATTTGCTCGAGCAATTCCCAGAGAACTATGTTCCACCTCCCGAACCCACTGCCAAACTTGATCTAAGCAGGATTCTCGACCGAGAAGTCCTTGACGAGATTAGAGCCGAGGATGTGATTCCTCAGCCGTTGACCGACGTCGCAACTCAGGGAATGGATCGATTGCGTGGTGAGCTAGGTGATCGGCTTGAGGAAGAGGTCTCTGCTCTCTACGCACTTCAAACTCAGATCCGACTGTTCTTGCTGGACATCGAACCGCAGCCCATCGCAGAAGAAGCGGCAATCACGTTCGCCCATCAAAACAGACTTGATGTGCTTAACAGCAAGGCCCAGGTTGTCGACGCGTTCCGTCGGGTTGAAGTGGCAGCCGACGCATTGCAGAGTGATTTAAGCGTTTCAGGAACAGCAGCATTGGGCAGCGAGCCTGGCAAGAACAACCCGTTTCGCTTCGATTCGTCCGCGGCACGCTACCAGGTAGGTGTACAGTTCGACGGTCCGCTGAACCGCCTGAATGAACGCAATGCATACCGAGCAACTCAGATTGCGTATCAGCAGACCGCCAGGAACTACGTTGCCGACAAAGATCGGGTCGCGAACGAGGTTAGAGCCATCTTACGACAATTGGAACTGAGTCGTTTGAATTTCAAAATTGCGCGACAACAATTGGTTGCCGCCAGCCGACAAGTCAATTCTGCTCAGATCCAACTTCGCCGCCCCGATTCATCCAACAGCAATGTGACCTTGTTCTTGCTACAAGCGTTCGAAGGCCTGTTGAGTGCAAAAAATGATTTGATAGGCAACTGGGTGCAATATCGCATCCAAAAGATGCGTCTCTTTGCTGCACTCGAGATGCTGTACTTGGACGAGAGCGGAGCGTGGATCAACGAAGAAACTGGTCTGGAGGACTTGGCGAGTTTTCGGGCTGTTGATCCAGAGTATTTTCCGCTCAACTGGTCCCAAAACGGCTCGAGCTTACCGACCGAAGGAGGCTCCGGCGAGATTGTTGATCCCGGGGCGCCACTTCCCACCGGTGGTGCCGGCGAATTACCTCAAAACGAAATTGAACTGATACCGCCAGCTGACTTTGGTGAACTGCCGATGGTTCCCGACTCCGCTTTCGACATCCCAACGACTGGTGAGAGACTCGGCAGTCCGCTCAATGTGGAACCGGCCGGTAAAAGCTCACGGCTTGCAGGGGATAAATTGGGGCAGCGTAAGCGACAAGTTGGAATCCCTGTCTCAATGCCCTTAGATGGCCCTGCAACCATCGCGAAGCCGATCGAATTCTGATTGAGCGCAGTTCCAAGATAGCTAGGGGAACTTGCATTTTCGGGCTAGGAAGTATCTCAACCGCTAGCCTACAATCCGCAAATGGAAGCAACGCGTGGCGACGACCCGAGTGTTTAGCCGGTGTTTGCTTCCATGTGGCTCTATCAGGCAACAGCTTGCTTTCCCAAGCCTGAAAAGCGATTGGGACTATCGTATACTGAGCCACCTTTGGAAGAACAATTCACTCGTGAGCTAGCACGTCGACGACTAGAACACACCGCATGAAGGAACGGGCGAGATGAACCGATTGACGACATTCCTACTTGGAATGGTGGCTGGAGCCGGACTGCTCTACACCTCGGAAAACTACTACATCGTCCGCGGGAACGAAGGAGTCCACGTGGTTCCAAAAATTGCCGGTAAGATTGAATTTCCCTACCGCGACATCCGTAATTTCACCGTCGACGATTGGCGTAACAACGTATCGCTTGGGGCGGCGATTGTGAAAGCCGACAAGTCGGAGTTGATGGTCGACTCATTGTCCAATGTGCGAGCCAATTTCGATTCGCTTTTGAACTCGTTAGGAGAGTAGTAGTCGCTGCCTTCTCGCTGCTGTCTATCTGAGAGACAAAAGAGCAAATAGCAAGCTGCAGCGATTGCTATTATCAGTATCGTTGCCCTCCCCAACGAAACTCGGAGAGGGCACTTGAGAATCGGCCGCCCTAGCTGGCGGCTTCTGCCTCTCGCTTTTCCGCGCGGTTGCGATAGTCCACCACATCCCACGCTAGGCCGACCGCCCGCATCAGACGAATCGTGTTGTACGTGACATCGAACTCCCACCATTTGTGACCGTGCTTAGCCATGCGCGGATGTGCGTGGTGATTGTTGTGCCAGCCTTCGCCGTAGGTAATCAACGCTACCCACCAATTGTTGCGACTGTCATCACGAGTTTCATAGTTGCGGTAGCCCCACATGTGGCTGGCCGAGTTCACCAACCAAGTCGCGTGCAGTACCAAAACCATTCGCAACGCAAAGGCCCAAATCAGCCAGGAAACGGCACCTGCCCAACCAGCAATTAAATAGCCAATGCCGAACGTCGCCGCGGCACAGGCAACGTTGATTGGGAAGAAGAAGTAGTCGAGTGAACGAATGAATCGATCGCGGTACAGATCAGGCGACCATTTTCGGTGGTATTCGTTCTGGTCCGATCCCCCAACGCGGTACGCCAGCCAAAACATGTGGCTCCACCAAGAACCATCATGGGGCGAATGCGGGTCACCATCTTGATCGCTGCGGGCATGGTGCAACCGGTGGTTAGAGACCCACATCAGTGGCGGGCCTTCTCCCGCTAAACAACCGATCGCGGCTATCGATCGACGCACCCAGTTGTAAGTGCCAAAACCACCGTGGGTCAATAGTCGGTGATAACCTAAGCAGATCCCAATGCCACCGCAGAACCAGTGCATGACAAACATGGCGACTAGAGCGTGCCATGTGAAAGTCCAAGGTGCTGCAAGTGCAATCACGTGCATTGCAACGAGCCAGCCGGCAGCGAGCCAGCTTACATTTTCAGATTTCGCAACATGCTCACGCCCAGAATTCCATTTCAGTCGGCTGGACGCTTCCTTGGGAGCGCCTCCGTTTAGCAATTCTGGAACGTCCGTTTCCGTTGCTGGACGCACCGCCGATTCCGTTGCAGGACGGTAGTGCCGCCGCGTTGAACGACGACTGTTCTTCTTAGACATCTAACCCTGCCATTTAACTGGATGTTCGTTTTCGAGCTGCAGTGACACTCCAAACACCCTAAATCCTATCGATTCACCACAGTCGGACTTGACTAATTGACTATCCAAGTCCCTTCAACATTGTCTATGTGCACTCAAAGGCCGTCTAGGTGAGTTTTGCTGATCCAACCGCGGTTTGTGAATTAATTCACAAGAGTGCAACGGGGCGAGGATCATCAATAGACAGCCTTATCGACTCAGTTCTCGCCCATTGGTGGGCATGCCGTAGCCGCTTGGAGCACAGCTCAGCCACAGCTGACAGCTCGGTCACACTTACCATCATTGATGCCGGGCCAGCTGGCGTCATGCGCGGCAATCTCAAAAAAACGCCAACGAATTCGCTATTTCCATGCAAGTCCATCGGAAGCCCCTTAAAAGCCCACAAGGCGCTCCCCGCTCCCCTAAGACCCACCAGATGCCGCCACCGCAACGGTGTGCGTGCAGAAGCCCTGCAAGCCGCCTTAACCTGCAAGACTTGCCTATCTTCCGCAGCTGGCAATTTGGGAATGATCGCCAGAATAGGGGTAAAGGGAACCGAAAGAACGATCAGTACCCGTTCCTTCGCTCGCTGTAAGGCTCTTCATGTCTGCGACCAGTGTCAGACGTATTGCAAGCAAACTAGCTGCAACTGCGTGCCTGGTTTGCACGGTCGCCATCCATTCCGGCTGTCGTCGCGGGTTCCACTACCGCAGCGCAGATGCGCAGGCCTATTGCCTGGTTGACGCCAAAGGACAGGCTCCGACATGGCAGGTTGAACCGGACTTCACAGTCCAGCCCGATTCGCGGAGTCGCTTCTACGACCCAACTTGCAAGACCGATCCGCATCTACCAGTCGCCGCCCCACGTCTTTACGAATACCAATTTCCACAACTGGCGACTTCAGATGCTCCAGCCCGCAACTTGACCGCTCGGGATGTTTCAGGGGGCTCGAATCCACCGCCAAATCCAGAGGCACGAGAGCAAGCAAATCCTGAACCTGAAGTACTAGCTCCAGCTAGCACCCAGCAGCCTGGCACTGGTCATAGCGCTGATCACACCGGCCCTGGGAACGCAGTTTCATCTGCACCACAACCACCGCTTCGAACCGTTAGTCATCGTCGAGTACCAGAGGCGAGTCCTCGTCAGAACACAGCCTCCCATCAGAACCTAGAATCGCTGCGCAGCCCGATCCTGGTAGCGCTCCTTCGCCAACCGCCCGAAGAGGCCGATCTCAGTCAATTGACGGTGGATGAATCCCGTGAACGCGAGGAAGCCTTCACGCTCACCATCAATCCGATCCCTTCGGATGTCTGGGAATCACTACCAGCCTCCTGCGTCCAGCGGATGCTAGAGTTCGACACGGTTCGCGGTGAATACTGGCTGACCTACCAGAAGATGGTCACCGAAGAGGAGCTTGACCCCTCTCGTCGCCTCACACTTGAGAACATTCTCGAACTCGCGCTGATCAACAATCGCGACTATCAAACACGCAAAGAGACGCTTTACCGCACCGCGCTAAGGCTGTCGCTGGAGCAATTCCAATACGACCTCCGCCCGTTTAACTTCGGCAATGGTACCGACGTGGGTTACATCCACAACAGAGTCGGTGGCACAGAGGTCAACACACTTTCGACGCCAACTCGCCTCGGGTTCACGAAATCGCTCTACACAGCTGGCAATTTAGTAACACGCTTCGCCAACGATGTGGTGCTAACATTCAACGGTGCCAGCGGTTACTCATCGCGCGTGGGCTCCGAACTGCTACTCGATCTGTCGCAACCGCTAGTCCAGCGTGATGTTACCTTCGAACCGCTTACGCAAGCTGAACGCAACGTCGTTTATGCTGCCCGCGATTATGTACGCTTCCGCAAGGAGCTTTTCCGAGACCTTGCCGTTCGATACTACACTCTATTGTTAACGTACCGAAATATCGCCATCGATACCCAGGACTACTTTAGCAACCTGCGGGGATTCAAGCGGGCTTCAGCTCTCGAAAACGTTGGTGAGATCCCACGCTTTCAGGTCGACCAGTTTGAACAAAACGCTCTGGCCAGTCGTGGCAATCTCGTGAGCAGTTGTAACACGTTAGAAGGGGCACTGGACCGGCTCAAGCTTGCGACGGGGCTACCTACTGAACTGCCTATCAACCTGGACCTTAGCGAGCTTGAATCACTGACGCTTCGCGACGAAGCCGCAGTTGTTGAGGAACAGATTCGCCGCAAAATTCAATACGTTCTACAACAACGCGATCGTCAAGGTGCACGCATCGCTGTTACAGCAGCAGGTGAATTGGTTCGACGCATGCTGGACCTCGAGTCAATCCGGACTCAGTTAGGTGCTGGCGACCCAGGACTGACCACCGAACTCGAATTCGCTCTTACAAGGCTCGAAGCCGAGGCGTTGCGGATAGACGTAGAAGTCGCACGTGTCTTTCTAGAACTCGCGTTAGACGAACAAAGTAGGCAAGAAGCGCAGATCTTCGGGCGTACAAGAGAATATGGCGGAGCACTGCTAGCTTCTATCCAAGGGCAACTGGAGCTACTGATCAAGCACTTACAGCTAGAGGGTAATACCGGGCGCTCAGGCGCCAATCGTGCCCGTGAATTGGCAATCGAGTTGGCTTCGCTACAAGCGGATTATGATGCCATAGTCGCCAAAAATAATCGACTCGAAGAAACTAATGACAACGACGCGCTCAGCGCCCAGCTTGGACAGATGCAACTGGATATCGATCGCGTTGTTAGCAAACTCGCTTCATTGGAAAGCACCACATCGCAAGAGTTGGTCCGTGCGGGCGTAAACGTCGTCCAGAATGATACGGGACTCAGTCTGCTGATTGATGAGACCGTCGCGGCTGGTCGTCTCGTTCTGCAGCGTCAATCACAGGGGCTGACGCCGATCGAAGTTGATCCTGATCAGGCGATGTTGACAGCATTGGTCCAGCGTCTCGATCTAATGAATGTTCGCGGCGACTTGGCCGACCGATGGCGTGACATCAAATATGCCGGTGACGATCTTCGAAGCATTCTCGATTTACGCGCCACGCAGTCTGTCCGGACACCAGCAGGCGGCAATAAGCCTTTTGATTTCTCACTTGACGACAGCACGACTACACTCGGCATTCAATTCGATACACCGCTAAACCGACGCGCACAAAGAAACGCCTTTCGACTTGCTTTAATAAATTACAATGCAGCGCTTCGGAATGTGATCCAGGCCGAAGACAACGTTAAACTCGATATACGAGATGACCTTCGTAGCTTGGAATTGGACCGCAACCAGTACGCGATCTCAATTGCATCAGCAGCACTCGCCTATGAACGTGTTGTCAGCACGCGACTTCAGTTGATCACGCCTGGCGGCAGCAACGTAACGGCTCGGGATTTCCTAGAGTCTCAGCAAGCCTATACGCGATCGCTCAGCGCGGTTGCACAGCGGCACATCGGCTACGTTGTGGATCGTATCGAGTTTTTCTTGAACCTCGAACAGCTGCAGGTCGACCAGGTCAATTTCTGGCCGAACCTGCGTGAAGAAGCTTACCCGTTTATTCCTAACACAGACTTTATGGGGACCAACCCGCGGCCCTACGGTGCATTGTCATGTGGCCCGTGGTACAGCGACTGCATCCGCCGACTCGAACGTTCTGGCGGCGGGCAGGCTTACAGCCTAAGGCCGGCCGAGGACGACCGCGGTGCCCGACAAATCGACGGAGTCGCCCCAAGCACACCTTCTGAAGAGAGTGCACCGGAAAGCTCGACACCAGAGAACTTGTCACCAGAGAACTTGTCACCAGAAGTGCTGGCGCCCGAGCTCGTGGCACCCGAGCTGGTTCCACCAGGCTAGACCCAACTTCTGCGCGCCCCGCTGCTGGCCGTTGGTTCAGAAGATCGACTCATTGTCGAACTGATAACAATTCGAGCCCACGGCGTCTAACGACTTAGGCAGCCGATCTTTATTCCGATGCTAGGAGTTCTGCCCAGCAAAGCGCAAGCTGTTGTAAAACGCGTCGCGAGCAGCGGATACATCAAAGCCTGTGGCAACTTCCATGTTGGGACGCCACGCTCGCGGAGACCGTCGATCAAAGATGGTCGCGCCACGAGTCAGCTCGCCGGTTACTTCAACATTGCCGGCCATCTCCTCCCACTCGAACAACATGGGCTCCACAAGCGACAGGACAGCGAGCGCTGAGTGGAGTGATACACTTTCGTGCCCCAGTTTTTGACGGCTGCTTCTGACCCAGTGAGGAACGGTGTTCTGCAAGACTTCACCAACCCGCGTATACGATGCGGGCAAGTGATCGATCAGTTCGAGACCAAAATCAAATAGGCCACCGATCTCAAGTGGGATGAGACTTTTGGTGGTTGGGGAATTGAAGATCGCTTTGGCACTTGCCGGATCAAAGTGCATATTGAATTCAGCCGCTGGCGTTTCGTCTCCAATACCATCGGTACAACCACCGGCGATGACGATACGATCGAGAAGATTGGTAAGGCCCGGATCGCGGCTAAACGCTTTCGCCAAGTTGGTCAGGGGCCCCAAGCACAACAAGGTAATCGCTCCGCCTTCGCTGCGAAGACGATCGGAAATCAGCTTGTCACTCGGCAATGTATGCTGGCGAGATACTGGGTTGCCCCCGTAGCCTCCCAATCCATCCTTGCCGTGGATTTCGGTCCTATTCGAAACGGCAACCCCCGCTTCTTCGTCGAGAGCTGTGCCAATCCGTGGCATCTTCGGCGGATCCATCTTTTCTACGAGCGTATGGACGTTCGAAGTCACCTGATGTGCATCGACAGTACCGGCGCATGCGGTGATCCCGACCACCTCCAACCGCGGGTCGAACAATGCAATCGCCAGTGCAATCGCGTCGTCAATTCCTGGATCGCAATCAATGATTACTTTGCGTGCCATCGCTTATCCTGATTCTTTCCATCTCGCCCATTGTGAACACTATTGTGGCGGATAACCGGGATGCTACCACCCACCACGTCCCTATGAAAAGGCGCTTTGCCCTTGTTCTCGCTAGTTTGGGCATATTGGTTAACACCAGTCAGTCTTCAGCCGTCTTTCGTTCCTTGATTTGGGATGTTCAAATACCCGAGTCGATCACTTTCATCACGATTCCGACGTACAGTGCGGGCTGCCCAGAGGCAACAAATGGCATACGATCACAACCAGACCATCCAGCAGCTATGCCAGGGTGATGAGCTGTCAGCAAAACAAATGCAAGCTGCTATCTCATGGTTTCTAAGCGGACAGGCGAGCGAGAGCGCTATCAAGGAATTCCTAGTCGCGCTGGCGGAAAAGGGAGAAACGGCAACCGAACTCGCGGGGGCTGCGTCAGCGATGCGGGAGTCGATGCAACGTGTGCAGGCCACACGTCGACCAATCGTCGACACATGTGGCACCGGCGGAGACGGAGCGAAGACATTCAACATTAGTACTGCGTCAGCATTGGCCATCGCGGCCTGTGGTGTTCCGGTAGCTAAACATGGCAATCGCAAGATCACCAGCAGCACAGGTTCGGCGGATGTCTTGGCCGAGTTGGGAATCAATCTGGAGGCTTCCCCAGATGTTGCCAGTCAATGCCTCGCCGATGTTGGCATTTGCTTCTGTTTCGCGCCGCTATTTCACCCGGCTATGCGTTTCGTTGGACCGGTTCGGCGGCAGATCGATCGGCCGACCGTCTTTAATCGCCTGGGTCCGTTGTCCAATCCCGCTTTGGCCGAATGCCAAGTTCTCGGAGTTGGAGTCGCAAGTTTGGTCAAGCCAATGGCAGAGGCGCTGCAAAAGCTGGGGACTCTCCGAAGCGTAGTGGTTCGCGGTCAGGACGGAGTGGACGAAGTCAGCTTGTCGGCTCCCACCGAAGTTCTGGAGGTTACGCAATCCGGAATCACACAACATCTGTGGACTCCTGAGTATTTCGGAGTCGAACGGGCAAGTCGGGATACGCTGTTCGCGGATGATCCCGCTTCGAGCGCGGCGTGCATCCGAGATGTGTTTTCCGGTGCGAAAGGACCGTGCCGCGACGTCGTGGTGATTAACGCAGCGGCAGGACTTTGGCTGGTCGACGCCGAATCGAATCAACTATCCCTTCGCGAGTGCGCAATGCAAGTGGAACACGCCATCGACTCGGGCAAGGCCCGGGAGAAGGTCGAGCAACTAGCTGCTGCCACCGGCCCACGTTCTTAAGCGGAGTCGGGCCCCATCCAGGCCATCCCGATGGACAGCGAACAAACGAACATACGCGATTTAGATGATCCGCGTCTTGCCCCCTTCCGTGACTTGCGATCACGGAAGTTGCCCAGGTCCAGTGGTGTGTTTATTGCCGAGGGCCCCTTCTTGGTGCACGCATTACTCAACAGCCGATTCGAGTCGCTAGGAGTGCTAGTGGATCAACGGCACGCAGAGCGATTCGCCCACGAGCTCCCTCCCGGGACGAAGATGCTTGTCGCAGAAACAGAGCTGTTACAACAGGTTGTGGGATTCAACTTCCACCGTGGAATCCTGGCTTGTGGACGCCGCGAACAGGAGCGACAGTTTAGCTCCGCAGATCTTCTGGCCAGTCAACAACGCGTCGTTCCTGCATTAGTTGGAATCGAGGACCCCGAAAACCTGGGGACGATTCTACGTACGTGTGCAGGCCTTGGAATGAGCCAGGTGATCATTGGCGAGGGCTGCTGTGACCCGTTTTCGCGCCGGGCATTGCGGGTTTCAATGGGAGCGACACTAAGCCTTGACCTGCACATCAGCAGCGACATTCACCAGAGCCTGGAGGACCTCACCAAGCTGCAAGGAATCGAAATCATTGCGACGACTTTGGGGCCTGACGCAGAATCGCTGCAAGAGTGCCGCGTTTCACCTCCTACCGTCGTCATGCTCGGCAATGAAAACGCAGGCCTACCCCAAGAATTGCTTGACTTGGCGACCCGCAAGGTGAGCATCAAGATGCACGCAGATATCGACTCGCTAAACGTTGCGGTCGCGGCGGGAATAATCCTCCACTATTTCGACCGACTTGGTTCGTAACCGACTTAGAAGATGCGTCTATCAGACACCCACCGGCCGATGGAGAAACTGAGCGTTCCAAGCTCAACGGTGCACAGCTTAGGCAGCTGGGGCTGCGGTCTACAAATCTCTGATTTGCTGGATAATCAGCAACAGTTGTTGGGCCCGCTTTATGTCGCCCACGTTTTGCACGTACTCGATCGCCGCATCGATTTCCGATAGCGAGATCGCACTTGCATCAATGTTAGAATTCGGATCCGCTGCGAGGGTAGCAGCCACTACAGCTACGCCACCAGCTCTACGACGCGTGAACTTCTTCTTCAGTTGGCTCTTTGCGTTGGAAACATCCGCCGCCGTTACGCCAAACTCCTTCAATGCCGCCACGCAATCACGATTTCGAGCCTGCGGATTGGCACTTAGGTATTCCTGGATCCGCTGCGATTTACTGGGTTTTTCACGCGACACAATTCCGGCCCATTGATGAGTGCTAACAACCTGGTCTGGATTTTGCCATGTTTACGACCACTTAGGCAAGTGCCAAACGCGAATTTGACCCGTGTGCGAAGCATCCTCCGCCCCAGGCCTTGCTAGCAACCCCAGCCCGAGAGGCCACCACGCAAGCATTCCGGCTCAGTTATCGACTTCGCTGCTCGGGATAACGTGGCTGAGGTAATTTGCCTCGCCCCTAAGCGCCCATTTCGCCAAAGTTAACTTAGAACTCAATCACATCTAGATCTTTGGCTAGGCTTACGTTGAGCCCTGCCTGTTCAGCGCCGAGTGTAATCGGCTGATCGAGAATCTCGGCGAGCGGGTTGATGTGGATAAGTAGATTCTGTTTCGCGTTCGCAGCTCTGATGATTTCGGTTACCGCTGCCAAATAACTGTGTCCAGTTTTCTTGGCCAAATCAACCATATCGTCGCTGAAATAGCACTCGTGCATGAGCAGATCGACGCCTGCAATCTTGGACTGGTAATCATGGTCGGATCGGCTGAAGGTGTCAGTGACGTAGGCTAACCGCCGGGGCACGTCACCTGGAAACTCCAGCAGATAACCGAGTGAACCGCCCGGATGATCTAGCGGAAACCACTCGACCTTCGTCGAACCGATTTCGCGCCAGCCACGGTTCGAATCAATGGGCAGGAACTCGAATGACGGAGGAACCGGGAACAACAACGGGTCATAAAGATGATGTCGTACAGCTTCAAGCTTTTCACGCTCGCCGTGCAGCCTAATGTGCTCAAGTGGCGTGACCGCGACTGCATCAATCAAAAACGTCAGCCCAACTACGTGATCAAGATGGGCATGGGACAGCAGGATGTCTAATGACGTTTTGGGTTCACTGCGTAGTGATTCAATAAGGCGAAAAATGCCAGTACCCGCATCAAGAACGATTGACGCATCGGGCAAATAGTAGCAAGCGGTGTGCCGGCTCGGGCTGGGATGGTATCCGGTCGTTCCAAAGCAATGAAGACGCATACTGTTCACTGTTGATGACTTGCGGCCGGGACGCTACGAGAATGCGAGCGGAGTTTGGGCTGGCGTAACTCGAAAGTACGGTATTTGGACTTCAGCCCGCGATGCGCCCCCAGTATTGACATCGCCGTACTCGCTGAAAAAACGGTGTCCCGCGCTCAAACGTGTCTCTAGCCAACCACGATAAACTCTATGGTGCAGGCCGAGCTTCTTTCGCATCGTAGCAGACCAGCCGTATACTGCATTAGCGATTGATCGTCGCGCCAAACATTGAATTCGCGCTCATGCGAGCGTGCCACCAAGGAAGCTCTGGCGATGGGAACTACGTAGCCTCTCGCACAGCCGTCCAAACTTGCGTTGATCGGAAGTATAACCGTTCTCGCGGTGGTCGTCGGCAGCGAACCTATGCAAAATGGATCGCCACACCATCATTGAACGAACGCCACCAGTGAACGGACTGGGGCTTCCAATTTATATATTTGAGTGGATTCCATACCGATGAATTTACGCAACCGTAATCTGCTCCTGATAGCCGCTTTGAGCTCGCTGTTGGCTGGCCCTGCAACGCATGCCGCAGACTCTGCAGCGAATTCCTCAGAGCATTCCGCAGCTACCCTGCGCGAACGTGTGACGGCGAGAGGACCGATTGAAGCACTGCACGTTAGTGGGACGCGTTGGGTAGTGATTAACCAATTGAGCAGCTCAGCCAGCTTGGTTGATCTCGAATCGGCACAGGTCATCGAAGAAGTCCGGCTCGGCGATCACCCGCAAGACATCGCGGCTATCCCCTCACCCCGCGGTTCAGCTGGATCAAAGCGCTTTGCTGTGACATGTCGCGACGCAGGAGTCG
>DNPC01000697.1 GCA_003501565.1 Planctomycetaceae bacterium
AACCGCTTTCCAACGACGATGCAGAATTTCATCGAAGCGGAAGTGGCGGCAGCGCACCGGCGAAGTGTGCGCGCGAAAGCCGATCTGAAGACCAAAGCAGACGCCGAGCAGTATGTTACGCATGTCCAAGAGCAAATCGCTAAGTGCTTTGGTCCCAAGCCGGAGCGGACACCGCTCAATGCTCGCGTTACCGGTAAGCTGGACCGGGTAACGTATACCGTTGAGAAGATTATTTTCGAGAGCCGCCCCAACTTTCCTGTCACCGCCAATTTCTATCTACCGAAATCTAAGGCAAAAGTGCCTGGAGTGGTTGGGACCTGCGGGCATTCTTCCAATGGAAAGTCGGCGGAGGCGTATCAATCGTTCGCACAAGGCCTTGCTCGCCTCGGAATCGCCTGCCTGATCTTCGATCCCATCGGACAAGGCGAGCGTATTCAGTATCTAGGCGAAAACGGACGCTCAACAGTAGGCGTTGGCGTCCGCGAGCACATTCAAGCCGGAAACCAACAGTTCTTGGTGGGTGAGAACCTATCGATGTGGCGGGCTTGGGATGGAATACGCGCGCTGGACTACTTGCTAACTCGCACCGAAATTGATCCGAAGCATGTCGGTGTTACCGGAAACTCGGGCGGCGGCACCATGACGACTTGGCTGTGCGGCGTAGAACAGCGATGGACTATGGCCGCGCCCAGTTGTTTCGTCACCACATTTCTGCAGAACGTCCGCAATGAATTGCCTGCCGATACAGAACAGTGTCCACCTGGGGTGCTAGCTGCGGGACTCGAGCACGAAGATTTCTTGATCGCGCAGGCTCCCAAGCCACTGGCGATACTTGCCAAGGAACGCGACTTCTTCGATGTACGAGGTGCCGAGGCGGCGTTTCAAAGAATCAAACGAGTCTACAAGCTGCTGGGCGCCGAAGACAACGTACGGCTTTTTGTAGGCCCCTCCGAACATGGATTCTCGATTGAGAATCGCCAAGCAATGTACGAATGCTTCATGCGTGCGACCGGCCGCGGCGATGGTCCGGTGCCTGAGCCTACTCTGAAACTCGAGGCAGATCAGGATCTATGGTGCACGAAGACAGGACAAGTTGATGAACTTAAGCCCGCTACCGTCTTCGACTTCACGGCCGGCAAAGCGCGGACCCTTGCCAAGCAACGGCAGGAATTGAGTGGCCAGCAACTCAGGGCCGAGGTCAGCGAAACTTTGCGACTCCCACCAGAGCGTCCCCCGCTTCCCAGCTACCGCATACTACGTGATTTCGGCGATCGAGGATTTCCCCGTTCGCGGAGCACTGCTTACGCACTCAAGACCGAAGGGCACATCGATGTGATTTGCTACCGTCTATCCGATCAGCGGCATCTTTCCAGGCCACCTTCGGGCCAAGTGGCAGCATGTCTGTTCGTTTCACATCGTTCTGCCGACGCGGAACTGCGCAGTGATGCTTGGTTAAGGTCAGAACTAGAGAAACGCTCCGGCGAGATTTACGCTCTCGATGTCCGCGGCGTTGGCGAAACGATGCCCAACACTTGCGGCATCGATACCTTTGATGACGTTTACGGCTGTGATTACTTCTATGCCGCGCAATCAGTCATGCTCGATCGGCCTTATCTAGGGCAGAAGGTCCTGGACGTTCTGCAGACCATACGCTGGATTAATCAGTTCGGTGCATCCGAGATTGAACTGGTAGCCTTCGGTTGGGGCGCACTGGTTAGCACACTGGCTGCGGTTCTTGAGTCCTCGGTCAGCAAGCTAACCATCGACAGACGCGTCGAGAGTTTCACGGCGCTGGCAACTCAAGACGACTACCAGATGCCGCTGGCCTATTTACCGCCCGGTGTACTTGAGCGGTTTGATCTTCCAGATTGCGATCGGCTACTTGGCCAGCGGCTTAGTTAAGTAGAAAACGGAAATCACCTTAGTGAGCCATCCGCACGAGAGCATTACTACTCGACAATCTTCATCGTTTCGATGACAACCGGTTCTGTTGGCACATCCCCCATTCCCTTGACGTTACCGGTCTGCACTTTGGCAATCTTGTCGATCACTTCGGTACCACTGGCCACCTTGCCAAAAACCGCATAGCCGACGCCGTCTGGGCTATTTGCTCGGTCAAGAAACGCGTTATCGGCGACATTCACAAAAAACTGGCAAGTAGCGCTGTTGGGATCACTCGTCCGCGCCATTGCGAGGCTGTAGGTCATGTTCTTGACGCCGTTACCGCCTTCATTTTCGATCGGAGCCTTTGTCGGCTTTTGCTGCATGTCTGGCGTGAAGCCACCGCCTTGCACCATAAATCCGTCGATGACTCGATGGAAGATTGTGCCATCGTAGTGGCCTTCCTTTACGTAGCTTTCGAAGTTCGCCGAGCTGATCGGCGCATCTTCGCTGTACAGTTCAATTGTGAACGTTCCAAGGTTGGTAGAGACTTCGATCATCGATCGTGCAATTTCAATTGAGAGAAATGTCTAGTTTATTCTGGCATCCATGAACAACGCAGCGCTAACCAGGTATTGGCAAACTATCCGGAAATTACCTGGCGCCGTGCCGCAAACAAAACACGCGCTGCTGACCTGGCGACTCGCACCGCGAGAAGCGTTACCGTTTTCGCTTGTCCAATATCTTGTTCCATTTAGCCAACTGTTCTTTTTGCGAAGCAAGCAGTTTCTCCGCTTCCTTGGCATCTTTGATTTCAATGGCCTTAATCGTATCGCCCCTGCGAATTGCATCTACGACTTCTTGATCGTCCTTCTTAGCGATCCGCCCGAACACCGTATGCTTGCCATCTAAATGGGGCGTCGCACGATGCGTGATGAAAAACTGGCTACCATTGGTCTTGCCAGAGTTCGAGTAAGGCACTTTCGTGTAGAAGTCATCGCTGTTGGCCATGGAGAGAACGCCAGCCGCATCGTGCTTTAGCCCCCGCACCGTTTCGTCTTGGAACTTGTACCCTGGATTGCCACCTCCGGTACCGAGTGGGCAGCCACCTTGAATCATGAAATCAGCGATCACGCGGTGGAATTTCAAACCGTCGTAATACCCACGCTTGGCGAGGTTTAGAAAGTTGGCAGCGGTCCGAGGCGTTTTGCTGGCGTAGACGATCAGGTTGATATCGCCCTTGCTAGTCTTCATAACAATTCGGACGTCCTGCTGCTTCTTGGTCTCCTTCTCAGTGCCTTCCTCTGTACTCGTTTCTTGCGAGGTCAATCGGACCGAAGCACTTTCGTCAGCGCCAGGAGCCGGCGTTTCGGTCGATGATAACGAATCGTTCAGGAGTTCACCGCTAGCCGTTCCTTTATCCATTGAGCAGCCAGCAAGGATACTAACGCACAACACACCTAGCCCAGCAAAGCTGCCCAGTCGTGGGGTGAATCTTTTCATCTCGATTTCCTCGAAGGACGATGGAATGAATTCGAATAAGAGTGCCGCTGTTCGGGCGGACATACTTGAGAATAGAGATTCTAGCTAAGCGACGCGTCGAGGAAAGCCGCATGGCCAGCTTAGGCGGGCTGCGATTGTAAGTTTCGCGAGCACGTCCAGAATGAAAATGAAGCATCGTTTCGCCGGGAAACGATGCTTCGTAGAGGGTTTGAAAACTTGTATCCAATGGCTGTTGTGAGCGCTAGCCGGTTGAATCCTCCTCGCCCGATTTGCCATCGACGAGTT
>DNPC01000251.1 GCA_003501565.1 Planctomycetaceae bacterium
CGGCGAATCGTTGGGCGAGCGTCCAGCCAGAGATAGGGCGGGCGGAGATCGGGTTGCCAGCCACAATCGCTCGAAGGTCATCAGCTAACTCACCAGCAGTCGCATATCGATCATCGCGCCCGCGCGACATCGCTTTTTCGAGCACGGTTTGGAGTTCGCTTCCACAATCCGGGCGATACTTCCGCAACTTTGGTAACGTTAGGTTGTCGATACAGCGTAACAACTGCGGTCCGTCTTCTCCCTCTACAACTGGCCGCAAAGCCAACAACTCAAACAAGGTCGCGCCGAGGGAATAGATATCCGTACGATGATCCACCAGTTCACTACGTCCGGACGCTTGCTCCGGACTCATGTAGCGCATCGTTCCGATCATGTCTCCCGTCTGCGTCAGCGGGGTCGCCGATTGGAACCGGGCCAAACCAAAATCGGCCAGCCACAGTCGCTGGCGCGAATCGAGCAATAAGTTAGAGGGTTTGATATCGCGATGAACAATTCCATGTTGATGAGCAGTGTGAAGTGCATCGGCGACTTGTGCAAATTGCTCAAGCACACGAATCGTTGGCGGATGGCTGCCTTGCGCACGATGCTGATCAATCCGCTGGTCCAGCGACGGACCGTCGATCAGACGCATTGCATAGTAATGGATGCCCTGCTGGTGACCGATCGCGTAGACTGGCACGATGTGCGGTTGTTCGAGGCTAGCTGCCGCACGAGCTTCATTGCGAAAACGTTGGACATACTTTTCATCCAGCAGGTCCGCCATCGGCAGCAGCTTAACCGCGACCATCCGGTCCAGCTTGGTATCCCAAGCGGAGAAGACGACGCCCATCCCGCCCCTGCCGATCTCAGCCTTCAGCTCGTAGTCGCCAAGCTTCTGGCCAACCAGTCCCCCACCCGCTGCCTGGCCGGTTAATCCGTGTAGTTGTTCAAGCTTATCAAGATAGACAGCCAGCACTTCGGCCAACTCGGGGTGCTGGGCCAGCAACTCGCTGCGCGGCGGCGCCTCATGCTCTTCCAGCGATTGAAGGTATTCGTCCAAGATCTCCGTAAGGCGAACTTGTTGCTGTACCGATAGCGTAGACAGCAGCGACGCTGATTCGGCAGCAACAGGTTGAGACGGAGCGGACATAGCGGCACGCGGAACGGATTGCATCAAGTGTCCCGAACCCCTCCCAATCGGACGACGAGATGCGCTGGAGTCCCATTTGAAAAGCGATGTACTGATTTTAGTGCGAGGGGCGGCAGTGCGTGGGGCAGGTGAACATAGCCCCTGTTGGCGATCAGGAATTGGAAAAGCGTCTTTGGCGACAAGCGTCCTGCGGCTAGAGGTGAACTAACCGCGGTACCGCCACCGATTACTATTTTAACTTCTGAAGGGGGGGCGGCAATTCTTCAGGGGTTGGAAACATATTCGAGTGTCGTGTGGCTACAACTGTGACGGTGAGACGCCGACCTGCTCCTTGAACTTACCTATTGCTCTTAGCCAGAGCATCCGGACAGCCCCCGAGCTACGGTCCATCTGTTCAGCCACCTCTTCGAAGGACAGACCGTTCAGGTTACGCAATACGATCACGTCGCGATAATCACTGGGCAATTCAGCTAGCCGGTCTGCGAGAGCTTTCGCACGTTCTTCCTCCAGGACGGGACTGCTGGGAGAGTGGTTCTGAGCTGGCAAAATAGACGCCAGATTGACCGCCGAACGATCGACACTTACACGAACTTGGTCGATTGAGACCTCACGACGAATGTCGCGCTTTTCAGCTTTCACATGCCTGGCGATCGTGCCGTGCAACACGTGAATCAAAATTTGACGCAGCCAGCCGGTCAATTCCTGAGGAGAGCTGCCTCGGAACGCATGAAAATCTCGGTGTGCAGCCAGCATGGTTTCTTGCACCAAATCGCTGGGGCTAACCCGCTGCCGTAGGCGACCATCCAGTTGTGTGTTGGCCAGTACGGTCAAGTAGTTAAAGTAGGATTGGAGCAGGCTGCCAAGCTGGCTTGTATCCCCTGCCTTCGCCTGATCAATCAATTGAGGCAGATTGTTGCCATCGCAGTTGCTGACCATATCTATCTCCAGAATCATGGCTATGTTCGGCCTGCCCAGCGCATCCAACGCGTGAAGCTGCGGCTTATAGGTGACCGACGGCGCAGGGGCTGCTCCACCTCTACTATATTCAACCCGTCAGTTTGGTGAACGTTTCGCTGAGTTCGCTGAATGTCATCCGGCAATTGGCCTGCATTTTGTTCGGAATGTACAGACTGGAACTGTTGGATCTGCGAATCTCTATGACTTTGGCCCCATTGACTTCCACCCCCATGACCTCCTTCTAGTGAGGCCTCACGCTGAGGATTGAGCTGGTTAGCGTCAACGAAGCTGATTTGCACGGTGGCACGCCACCACAGGCCGCTCGGTCTTGCCCAGGCGATCCAAATGCTATTCGTTGACCTTGGCAAGCTATTCGGCATACGGTCAGTAGATGATACCGCAGGATCTCGAAATTCCGGGCGCCAGATTCGAATAATCAAACTGGGAATCGCCGGCAAAGCGTCCGGTGGAACATGTCGATGTACGGGATCTGTTGGCTGAACCGGCACGTCGGCATGATCATGGTCTTGCGGGTGATCGTGCGAATCATGATCTCCGACTGGAGGAATTTCTGCGGGAGCATCGGCAGAGCTGTCAGGAATCAAATTCGCGGGAGGGGCGTACAGATTCTGGATTGCCGCTACGTCGTGAGCCGACAGTCCATCGAAGGTCACCAGAGCATTTGTGGTGGGAGAAAGGACAGAAGATAGTTCGTGGATATGTTCTAGGCCGAGCGAGTGCCCGAGCTCATGGACAGCTACGTAGACCAGATCAAAGGCCGCACGGCCGCGGCCATTACCGATCTCCCATTGCTCCGCGATGTCAAATAAGACATCTCCCGCGATGACCGCGGGGTTTACATCGTCAGGAAAATACGCCTGGGCAAGCGTGCCTCCGGGACCGTCGATACGCCCGAATCGAATGTCGATAGAGTCACGTTGCCCTGGCGCTTGGGTCTCTTCAAACGTGATATCTGCAACGGCAGACCAAGCATCTAAGGCGGTTTCAATAGCAGCCTTAGTATCGTCTAGTGTCAAGCCTGGGGCAGCGTCTGCGACGTGATAGGTAAGTGACGCGCTGCCAGCGCCGGGCCCGTCCCACCCGACGCTAGCAGTTAAAACGCGCCGCGCTTCCAAGTGTTCTACATCGAGCTTCCTTGCGGAGTATTTCGCTTGCATCCGTTGCACATTACATCTCCTGAATACAACTTCCTCCCGCCAAGAATCGCCAAGCGGTCTTTCGGCGTTCGGGTTCCTTCCCTGCTTCATTACCAGGGAGCGATGCGAAATTGACTGTCACGCGCTTGACCAAAAAAATCGGATCATTTGCGCCAATCGCCAGTGCCAATCCCGCTCAAGCCGCCTGGCCTTTCCACTGCAGCCTGCATGGGCAGCCAAATGAGTTAGGGGCACGGGGTTTTCTGCAGAGCGGCTTGGCAGCGGAGCGGGGGGTGTCTATCCTTAAATGTGCATATCGGATGCTGCGAACAGCGATGCTCGCCGACTGCTCCTGGTTTTTCGGTGCTGTTTCCAGCTGCCGAGTCGTTGAGTATCGATTGTTGAGCATTCGGCGTCCCGCGTTGAGCATCCCGCCGCAGTTGTCAACTCTTTCTGAAACGCATTAGCTATGGCTGCGGCGATCGACCCGACCAATCAGCCCAAAACTCAACCGACGTTGCAGCCACCCGCCGCCAGTGATTGGATGTGTAGAGTCACGGG
>DNPC01000745.1 GCA_003501565.1 Planctomycetaceae bacterium
GATCGTGAAGCGGTCCCGCCACTCGGATTAGCGGCCTATCTCAAGTTTACCAAGCCAGCGTCGGCTAAGGGCAGAGAAGTCATCTGGGTGGAGGGCGAGAACGAGGGGCAGATCATAACGCACGAAGGTGGATTCAAAAACTGGAAGACATTACGACTGGCCCCTGATGGCATGTTGGCGATGCTCGGCAACAAATATCCGATGACGGAGATCGGACTTGAACGGATGATTGAGAAATTGATCGAGAAAGGCCGCGAAGACCTAAAGCGAGGGCCATGCCAAGTGACGATTGCACCGGATCAAAAGGTCGGTGCGGCCAAGTGCACTCTCTATCAAATCACTCACCCGGAAAAAGATGATCGATTCGATTTTCATATCGCCCAAATCTTTGTCGACCACCAGCGGAACATTCCGTTACGATACGCGGCTTACATGTGGCCAGACGAAAAGGGCGGTGAGCCTCCACTTGAGGAAGAGTACACGTTCTTGGATGTCAAACTGAATGTTGGCCTAAAGGACGCTGACTTTGATCCTGAAAACAAAGACTATGATTTCCAATGACTTGTTGATCATGTGGGGCAAGCAAGGCGGTCATCACCTGAATTGCGTGGCGGCTGGTAACCGATTGAGTTAGAACACACGTGCTTGCCACCAAAAGTTGAGTACAGATGAATTATCTTCTACTGACCTGCAGCGTTCTGCTATGTTCTAACATCGCGTTGCAACTAGCATACTCCGCTCCGATCGGCGGAACCGAGAATGCAGTAGTAGGCCAAGTTACCGATTTCCTGGCTAGTTCCGAGTGGCTCGGTCCACTTGCACCAGTCGCTCTTTCTCCATTCTTCGGCTTGGCAATCCTTTCCGGCGCGGCTACGTATGGACCGGAATGGTTGGGAGAGCGCAGTGGTCTGTTCGCGGATGGCAGCAGTCTTGATAACGCGCCCTTGTTTTGGATTATGGCGATTCTGGCCATTGCAAGCAGCCTGCCGAGGCTTTCGAAGGTAAGTAAACCCATAGCACTCGCGTGCGAGAACCTCGAAACCTACTCGTCTGTCGTTATTCTCATCGTGCTTCGCTTCGTAGCCGTTGAAGGTACCGCCTCGATTGAGAATGCTGGAGAACTTCAAGCGGGACTAGCAGCTGATGTTGTCGTGTCCGCGATGGTGGCGATGAACATAGTTGTAATTAACGGCGTCAAGCTATTCTTCGAGTTCCTGATCTGGTTGGTGCCGTTTCCCTCGATAGACGCAATGCTTGAACTAGGCAATAAATCGATGTGCGCTGCACTGATGGGTATCTACATGTTGAGCCCGGCTGCAGCGACGCTATTGAATTTAGTCCTACTGTTGGGCTGCTTGATTATCTTCGGTTGGGTCCGCCGTCGCACTGGGTATTACCGCAACATCATCGCCAATCCGTTGCTCGAAAAACTGCTACCGGATTGGTTTGCCGAACCTGGGGAATCATTCACAGCATTCCTCGACTCGCGGCAACTTGGCCTGCCCAAGTTCAATCGGGTGTTCGTCGAAGTCGATGGACAGACCGTAACGGTTCGAGGTCGGTGGTGGTTACGCTATCGTGACGTGTCACTTAGAGAATGTCGAATAACCACGCAGCCGGGCTTGATTGCCGACCGCGTAACCCTCACTAGTCCAGACGCAGATCCAATCATTGTACGGCGGCGCAAGTCAATCCTCGCTCGAGAGCCATCTGCGGCGCTTGCCTAGCAGAAAGCTAACAGCAGATGGCGTGGCGAACCTGCGATACTGGCCCGGCCACCTTCATTCATGTGACGAACGGGATCACTCGTCGACACTCGTTTCAATGAATCGAGCTAGCTTGTAGAAGTCGCTATCGCGTTCAATGAAGCGAACCTTCGTGACCAACGTCTTAGGATCGACCAGGTCCTCAAACGGCACGAATGTAAGGTCAAGTTGTCCGCCGACGGATATCATGACGCCGTTCATGCCGTCTTCAACCAGTGCGCGATACGCGCCTACACCAATTTGACTGCCCAGCATGATGTCAAACGCGTGTGGCAGCGCGCATCGACTTTCGTAACCCAGCTGCAACCCGTTGACTTTCCGAGACTTCCCAGTCCGCTCCTTGTAAGCCTTCGCAACTTCGTCGGCCAACATCTTGCCAAGATTGACCGAAGCGATGGCGATATGCCCATGGTCGTCTCGGGCGATGCCGGATAAGAACTTTTGCGGCAGGTATTCAGCCATGCCTTCCGCCACGACTATCACACCGTAAGGTCGTCCTTGACTTTCACGCTTAAGCATCATGTCCACGATTCGCTTGACAATTTTGTCAACGTGCATGATCGTTCGTGTCTCAGTTTTGCCCGAACCGTCGGCAACTTCCTCTTCGCCACGCAGCTCACCCACAACATCTTCGACGCTAAGCACCATGCAGGCTTCACCGGCAATTGCAGCACCATAGGCCAGCCATCCCGCAGACCGTCCCATCGCTTCGCAAACGAAATAGGCTTGACCAGCCGACGCATCGTAATTCAAGTTCCGCATCTCAGTTGCCAAGAACTCAGCTGCAGTAAAGTAGCCGAATGTGAAGTCGATGCCCATGTAATCGTTGTCGATCGTCTTTGGCAAATGCACGACGGGCAAACGCTTCTTATCTTCAGGAAGCGTGTCTTGGTAGAGCTTCATCTTGTTGGCTGTCTTCAGCGTATCGTCGCCACCAATTGAGATCAGCGCATCGACACCAAGTTCCACAAGGGCGTTGTAGACCCTGCCCAGCGGGGCGGTTTTTTCTGAATCATGAAGATCATCGGGCGACGTAACATGCTTGCCCGGGTTTGAGCGAGCGGTTCCGATCATGATGCCCTGCGACGAACGTGCATGAGCCAGGCTGTCATGGCTAATGTTGATGTAATGCTCCCCCTCAACTAGAGGCGCTGAACCATCGAAATCGATCAGATTGGAGTAGCCGTGCTTGATGCCATAGACTTCGATTCCTGCATTCAAGAAGGCATGGGCAGCAGTCCCGATGACGGCATTGGCAGCAGGGGCGGGTCCACCCGCGAATAGCATGGCAACTTTTTTGATTTCGGTGTTTGGCATTCGTTTCGACTCGATTAATTGATTGTTTTCGTGTTCAGGCAACTAAAACTGCCCGCAAGCTGCTGGCTCAGGAATGAAAGCTGTAGTGGACACTGCCAGCAGGAGCCGATCATTTTCTGCGTTACTCTGCGACGCGCCAAGTCGCCTCTGCACAGAGCTTGCGCGGTCGACAATTCTCCAGCCGAGGTTTGCGTTCGCTACTACGACCTTGAGACAACGTTTGCGAAGAAATCCCTTGGATTACTCGATTGCAATGATCATCTAACGCGGCCTAAGCATTGCGACAGATTGCAAGGCTAATGCCGCGCAGCCTCAAAGGCTGAGCTGCCCTGGACGATTCCCATCCAGTCAATACGCGATCAATAGAACCCGGTCGAAACGGAAATTGGCCTAACACTTCGCAGTTTGCATCCGTTGCCGCTCACTCAATCCGAGATTCGGTCTGGCGTTGTGTTTTGGCCACTTACCCGCCACAATGATGCCCTTGCAACGACCGCTTCACGCGACGTCCAACCCACACGGCTGAGTGGTGGAATTGGCAGACACACAGGACTTAAAATCCTGCGGGGTGAATAGCCCTGTGCGGGTTCGAACCCCGCCTCAGCTACTGAAAAAACAAGGGTGAACCCGTTTCACCCTTGTTTTTCCTTTCTCTACTAGAGCCGCTGCTCTTTGTGGCTATATTGTCTCTCGTTGTCAGTCGTCGTCACTCATGGTCCCGTTGTGTCCCAGGTTTGGCAGACTTTCGCCAGACCGCAGGATTTTTAAACGGTGGAAATATGGCAGGTCTATACAGGCCGGATGACAGTCCATACTGGTACGGCGAGTTCATCTCGCATGATGGTTCGCGTAAGCGGAAGTCCACGAAGACCAAGAATAAGCGCGCTGCGGATATGGTGTTGCGGCGGTGGATCGCGGACGATCAGGAGATCGCCCAGGGCAAGCGGTCCGGTGCCGATCCTCGATCAATCACAATACACCTTAATGAGTTCCAAGCGTCACAAGCACTAAAGAATCGGGTTGATACCAGCGGTGAGACTACCGATGAATCAACTCGTCGGTGGCTCGATCGTCTTGTCGAAAAGTATGAATGGGGACGGCTGGGTGATATTTCAGGGGACCAGATTGAAACCTATGCAATTGAGCTGAGGAAGTCCGGCCATAGCAATCGAAGCATCCAGAAGATGATTGCGGCTGTGCGTACTTTTTGTCGTTGGTGTGTCCGAAAGCGAAGGATGGAACTCGATCCAACGCAATCCGTTGCGCGGCCGTCACCAGAAGAAGACCGGCGTCTAATCCGGCGAATGCTGCTCAGGGAAGAGTGGGACGCGATACGTTCGTGGCTAGAGTCAGGCGAGGCGTTGGAGCGCAACGGTCAATCTGCAATTGAGCGAATGCTTATGTACTGGCTAGCTATTGAAACCGGCCTGCGAAGTAATGAGATACGTCAGCTGACCAAAAGTGCAGTCAAGTCAAAGCCTGCTCCACATGTGGCCGCCAAAGGAAAGACAACCAAGAACGCAAAGCCCGCAAGGCAATTCCTGTCCGACTCGCTGTATGAGAACATGCGTAAGCACCTTGCTAGTCTGTCAGCTGGAGATCTAGTGTTCGGTGTAAAAGACCGCCGCGAGATGGCGCGAACGCTGCGACAGGATGCCGAGGATGCGAGGCTTCACTCGGGGAATGAAAATGAAGAGTTCTTGGCTGGGCAAGATGCGGAGGGCCATGTGATCGACTTTCACGCACTCAGGCACACTTGTGGGGCGTGGTACGTCATCGCTGGGCTGACTCTACCCGAGGTCCAAGCGATCATGCGGCACAGTACGATCATGCTGACGATTGACTCTTACGGCCATCTTGCGCCAGACGCAATAAGTGGAAGCCGCAATAAGCTAGGAATGTAGGGGCTGGCCAGCATCTTCCCAGGCTTTCAGGTCTTGCATGCGCCAGCGGTTGTTGCGACCAAATTTCAGCGGCTTTGGTGCTTTTCCTGCGGCAACCATTCGATCCCATGTGCTGCGCGATATGCCATAGTGTTCGATCACCTCATTGACGGTGAGCATGGCTTTCTTTGGGCTTTCATTCATCATTGCGGAAATACCGGGGCCCGGCTGCTCCTGGTCGTTCGTCGGTCGCGACATCTAACGGTCGCGGTTAGTACTTGCTGGAGTATACGCAAGCGCTCATTCAAAT
>DNPC01000253.1 GCA_003501565.1 Planctomycetaceae bacterium
CACCAAACCTGAGGATCAGCATTTTGGTTTGACCTGCTTTTCTCGCCAGTCCAATTCCAGCTTTCGCGGCAGGTGAGTTAGACCTTGCTGCGGCGCGGGCTTTGTTCGATAATGCTGGGCCCGTTGGTGAGCGAGAAACCGTGACACCGACTTATCGAAATTGGCTTAACCCACCCCACAGGTGTTTGTGGGGCGCAATGCGGGATTAAGCCGCGATTAAAGTGGTGCGGATGTGCCTTAGCGGTACGGTCGCGTCTGGAAACCAATCGAAGGAGCCGAAATGGCTAGATACACTGGGCCTAAAGCCCGAATCAATCGTCGTCTAAGCATGTTGGTTTACGAGGGCTCAGGCGCCTCGCGAGCTTATGAGCGACGTGACGCCCCTCCAGGTATGCATCCGCGACCTCGCCGAACGAGTAACTACGGGACAGCACTTGCTGAGAAGCAGAAGATCAAGCACTACTATGGCCTCGGCGAGCGACAGCTGCGGATTTACTTTGATAAGGCTTCTGCGGCGAAGGGTAATACGGCGGAAAACCTATTGCTAATGTGCGAACGCCGTCTAGATAACGTGGTGCGTCGAGCTGGTTTCACCAAGACACGCCCCCAAGCGCGGCAGGGCATCGTTCACGGTCACTTCCGTGTCAACGGCGTCAAAGTCAACAAGCCGGGGTTCATCTTGCGAGCGGGAGACGAAATCGAGCTTCGCGATCGTGAGAACTTGAAGAATCTCTATCGTGGAGTAATCGCCAACAATCCGCCACAGCCGCTGGATTGGTTGTCGTTCGATTCCGAGAATTTCAAAGCGACTGTTCTCAGTGTACCCACAGAGAACGATATTAGTTTGCCGGTTGACGGTAACATCGTTGTCGAATTCTTGTCACGATAACGCCCTGTAGTCGCCTTGGCGACGAAGCTTCTAATGAGCTGAGCGCGGTATTGGGCGCTCAGATTGAGTGCGGCCCGGTTTGGGCCGCTTTTACCGCTACCGGAGCGCTGCGCAGGGCGCGGCGTTTCGGTGCATGCACCGGATAGGCGTCAAAAGATATGCAAACTGACTTGGTTGTGCTGGGCGGTGGCCCAGGTGGATATGCAGCGGCGTTTTTGGCTGCTGACGAGGGCAAGGAAGTCACAATTGTAGAAGCCGACCAGCGGCTCGGCGGAACTTGCTTGCTTCGTGGTTGTATCCCTTCCAAGGCGCTTCTGCATGTTGCGAAGGTCATCTCCGAAGTCGACGAGCTGGGGCATGAGTGGGGAGTTTCCTACGGAGAACCCAAGGTCGACATCGATCAGCTGCGGGCCCGCAAAGAGAAAGTGATTTCGACGCTCTCAGGCGGACTTTCGCAGTTAGCCAAGCGGCGGAATGTGACTGTCATTCGTGCTAAGGGCGTGTTCGAGAATAGCACAACCCTGCGTCTTGAAGGAGAGCACGAATCAATCCCCGTTGGTGGTAAGCTCACCTTCAATCATTGCATTCTCGCAACCGGCAGCGTTCCAGCGATGCCGCCAAACTTCAACATTGGCTCCGATCGGGTGATGGACTCGACCGGTGCACTCGAATTGGTGGATGTGCCTGAGTCGTTGTTGGTAGTCGGTGGCGGCTACATCGGCCTTGAAATGGGGTCGGTCTACGCAAACTTGGGCACGAAGGTGTCGGTTGTCGAACTGACCGATGGGCTCCTCATGGGGGCCGACCGCGATCTGGTCAAGCCGCTGCACAAGCGGATGGAGAAGCTGTTTGACGGGCGAATCCATCTGAATACCAAGGTTGGCTCGATGGCAGAAGTCGACAATCAGATCGAAGTCACCTTTGAAGGGCCAGGCAAGTATGGTCACGAACGCTTCGACCGTGTGCTGGTCAGTGTTGGACGGCGGCCGGTCAGTCGAGGTATTGGCCTCGAGAACACGTCGGTACAGCTTGATCAACGCGGCTTTGCGGTTTGTGACTCTCAGCAGCGAACAGCCGATCCCCATGTCTTTGCTATTGGCGATGTTGCTGGCGAGCCAATGCTCGCCCATAAAGCATCTCACGAGGCGAAGGTTGCAGTGGAAGCCTGGTTAGGTGAACCGGTTGTGTTCGACAAGGCTGCTATTCCGGCAGTTGTGTTTACAGATCCAGAGATCGCTTGGGCAGGTTTGACCGAAGATGAAGCCAAGGCGGAAGGCCGGACTGTCGCGATCGAAACGTATCCTTGGGCAGCCAGCGGGCGAGCCCAAGCACTTGGACGCACCGAAGGATTGACGAAGTGGTTGGTTGATCCCGAAACGCATCGCGTGCTCGGATGTGGCATTGTTGGAGCGGGCGCTGGTGAGTTGATTGCTGAAGCGGCGCTCGCAATTGAAATGGGTGCTGAAGTTCGCGACTTGACCGAGACGGTTCACCCGCATCCGACCCTTAGTGAAACACTGATGAATGCAGGTGAAGTGCACTTTGGGACCGCAACGGAGATATATAAGCCTAAGAAGAAGTAACCGTGCTCAACATCCCGCGTGGTTCCCGACGGCTCAAGGTTTGGGGACGCGTCCATATTGAGTAGTCGTCCATCCCGCGACAAGCACTTTGCTTCTGACTGACCTTCGACCTGCTTATCCCGCGACTACACCTGTTGTTCAAGCGGCCAGCTATTACAGCGAGTTCCATCATGAAAGCCATGCTTCTTAGCGAGTACAAGCAACTTGACGTCGTCGATTTGCCTAAGCCTGAAGTCGGTCCTCGCGACATTCTCGTCGAGGTAAAGGCGTGCGGGATTTGTGGTAGCGATATTCATGGTTGGGATGGATCCAGTGGGCGGCGAATCCCACCACTTGTGATGGGACATGAGGCTGCAGGAACTGTTGCCGAGGTTGGAAGTGAGGTTGTCGGGTTTGGGCCAGGCGATCGGGTGACGTTCGATTCGACAGTTAGCTGCGGTCACTGCCGGTTTTGCCGAGCGGGAAAAATCAACCTTTGTGACAACCGCCAGGTGTTGGGCGTGTCCTGCCAGGAGTTCCGGCGTAATGGAGCGTTCGCCGAGTACGTCGTCGTACCTCAGAACATCTGCTATCAATTGCCCGAAGAGTTGCCATTTCGTCATGCGGCGTTGATCGAAGCGGTTTCGATCGCAGTTCACGCGGCCAATCGTTCGTCAGTCAAGCTTGGCGATACGGCGGTCGTGGTAGGCAGTGGCATGATCGGGCTGCTCGTCGTCCAAGCGATCCGTTTGGCCGGTGCTTCGACTGTCATCGCTGTCGATTTGGAAGATTCGAAACTTGAGATCGCTCGCTCGCTTGGCGCTGACTATGTGTTCAATCCAACCAAGTGCGACGTGGCTGGCGAGGTCCAGAAACTAACCGACGGGGCTGGCGCGGACGTAGCTTTAGAGGTTGTCGGTGCAACGCCAACGGTGAAAACGGCCATTGATGCCACTCGGAAGGGAGGGGCGGTCACTTTGGTTGGAAATCTGGCACCCAACGTCGAGCTGCCGCTGCAATCTGTGGTCACACGCGAGATCTCGGTGTACGGCAGCTGTGCGTCCAACGGCGAGT
>DNPC01000250.1 GCA_003501565.1 Planctomycetaceae bacterium
GTTGGGATGAGGCCGTTGGGATGGGCTCGAAGAACCCAACGGGCCGCTATGGAGCGATCTCGTTAATTGGTCGGTAACCAAGTCAATCTACCTTGGGCCGAGGCAAGGCCCAAACAGGTACAATACGCTCGGCCACGATCCATGCTCCGCGACGAATTCTTTCCAAAGGCTCCTTCCTCAATGCACGACAAATCACCTCGGTTAGTCTACTTGCTGTGCACTTTCTTGCTGTTGGGCGGGCACTCTGTTGTTTTTGGGCAAGTGATCAAAGACCGTCCTAACATCGTATTGCTGATCGCGGATGATCTCGGCTACCAGGAGCTCGGTTGTCAGGGCAACACGGACGTACCTACTCCACATATCGATGCACTTGCACAATCGGGTGTTCGTTGTACGCAGGCTTACGTGACTGCCCCAAACTGCAGTCCATCCCGTGCAGGTTTGCTCGCTGGCCGGATTCCGACTCGATTTGGTTATGAATTCAACCCAATCGGTGCAAGGAATGAAGATCCTGGAACAGGAATTCCCGCTGCCGAGTTTTTGCTGCCTGAATTCCTACAACGCCAAGGCTATGTCTGCGGTTTGGTGGGGAAGTGGCATTTGGGTGGTTCGGCCGACTTTCATCCACATCGCCACGGCTTCGACCGCTTCTTTGGGTTTAACCATGAGGGGCACTATTTCGAACCTGCACCGTGGAAAGACACCACGCTAGTGCTGCGCCGCGAAACTCTGCCCCGTAGCTTCGGAACTCGCTACCAGGCAAGCCCACGTCGTTGGTACAGCTCGCACATGGGGCACAATGAGCCCGATTACGACGCTAACAATCCGATACTTCGCGATGGTCAGCCGGTCGATGAACAATCGTATTTGACTGACGCGTTCACGCGTGAGGCGGTGTCATTTATTCAGGAGAACCGCCACACTCCGTTCTTCCTAGCACTGACTTACAATGCAGTGCATAGTCCTTTGCAAGCCAAGACTTCCACCTTCGAAAAGTTCTCTCATATCGAAGACGTGCATCGACGCATCTTTGCAGCGATGCTAAGTGACTTGGATGAGAGCGTTGGTGAGGTTGTGCGAACGCTTGATAAGTTAGAAATTCGTCGCAACACGCTGATCGTCTTCTTGAGTGACAATGGCGGGCCGACAAAGGAACTGACCAGCAGCAACAAACCACTCCGCGACGGCAAGGGTTCCATGTACGAGGGTGGCCTGCGCGTACCGTTCGTGGTGAGTTTCCCTGGCAGCCTTCCGGCTGGTGAGCAGTGCGATGAGGTGATCAGTTCGCTTGACATCTATGCGACCGCAGCCAGTATTCTCGGGCAGGAGCCTATCTCTCGACGCGGGGACCGCCAAGAGCTGGACGGTCAAGATATGCTACCTGTCTTGCGGGGCGAGACACCATCGCGGAACGATACGTTGTATTGGCGGCAAGGCGGTCGGGCTGCACTTCGTAGTGGCGACTGGAAAATTGTCGCCCCAGGTCGAAATCCCAACGATCGTCGGTGGGAGCTCTACAACATCGCCTCGGACCTGACCGAAAGCACCGATCTTGCCCAAGAAAATCCGATCGTGCTCAATCGCCTGCGCGGCGAATTTGAGTCGTTTGACGAAACGATGCAAGAGCCGCTTTTCAGGTAAGCGCGTTGTTCACTGGTCCTGCGGCCCGCAGCGAAGTTTCCTTCGGTTAGCGCTAGCAGATCCAGCGGGCAAGCAGTGAATAAAGCATGCTCAAGCCAAAGCTAGTGGAACGCAACTGTTTGTTGAGTTCTGGGGTTCGCTGTGAATTCGCTACTGCACCGGCGAGTATCTCTTCTATTCGCGATTTGTCTTTATTGGGCAAGCGTACATATTGCTCTGCTAAGAAGAGCTGCCTCTTGCTGAGGCTTCGCGGGTCTTGTTGCCCAGCTTTGACGAGCTGCTTGCTGATAACGATCGACCGCTCCGCGTCGACTATCGCAGCCTCTATTTCTCCTAGCTTGGCTTCTGCCTGTGATTTTATGAACAGGCAATTTGCAACGACACTATCCATTCCGCCAACATTAATCAATTGCTGGACGGCCTCTGACGAGTGACTCAAAGCCGAAGAGTACTCCGCCTTCTTCATTTTCAGCTTCGCCAGGCGATAGTGTGCTTGACCGGTGAGCCTATGGTTTCCAAAGGAGCGTCTTCGAATCTCAAGCGCCTCTTCAAGTTTCGATTCAGCAGAGGCTAGTAGCTCAGCGTTACGGCGACCATTGGCCTCCCACTGCGCCATTTGCATGTTGCTGTAGAGAGTGAGGACGAGGGCAAATCGGGGATGGTTGCGACCAATTGTTCGGTCGCAAAGACTAACGATATCTTCGAAGTGACGGGAAGCTTCCGCATAACCGCGGTGCTGCCTGGCCGAATAAGCCAGTCCATAGTGGGAAAGCAAGGTAAGAAAATGTTCATCACCGACGGTGTCTATCAGTTTGCGATGCAGTTCTTGGTAATGCGGATAAGAGTCCTTGTTTAGTAGCAAGCTACTAATTTCCGTTTGGATCACTGATTTAAAAGGCGTGAACAACGATTCTTCTGCAAAGAATCTCCCTGCCGCTGCGTTGAGCGCAACCACGATCGCTGGAATGGTGGCAAATTGGCTACTGTTGTGTACCTCGGCCTCGTAAACCGCAACCAAACCCTTGAGGACTTTTGCAAAAGCAGCCAAGATCGGGATGTCCTTTGATGTTCCTACCGGCGTGTCGATTACGCTCTGCAGTAAATTCTGCGCATTTTGAAAATCTTCCTCTTCGATGTATACCGCAGACATAACGAATGCCCCGAACGCTCGGTCACGTCGGATCTCTTCAGCGTAGTCGGCGTGTTGGATTACGACCGGTTGCTTTAAGAAACTGGTCAAGAGCGATTTTGCGCTCGCCAGATCGCCAAGCAAATAGTCGCAAACTCCAATCGCCATCTTGGCTTTTGCAACAAGTCGTGTGTCGGGATCCTCCGCAGAATCGAGCAGTTCAGTCGACTTCACGAAAACGCTACGTGCGTGGCGAACATCACCCGACGAAAGCGCGATATCGCCGAGCGAATTGAGTAGTTCGGCACGGACGTCAGGATAATCCGCCAATTCCGTCTCGTCTGACAATTCGTCGACTGTCATCCGTTTTACAACTTGCCGCAGCGAAGTCGCCTGCCCGAAAGGACTTCCGTATTTGGACAATAGGCGGCCGAGAAGCGGATCGCCAGCATCCAAAAGTTGCGACAACTGCCGCGTTAGCTTAATCTGTCCCTCACGTTCATGAACCGCACGGATCGTTGCTTTTTCAGCTTCACTTGCGTTGGCTTCCGCGGCGATTTCCTGTTCTTTCGCATGGATAGCGTACAAAACAGAGACAATCGTCGCGCTGATTAGGATAGCGACCACTCCTAGGCCGGCTGCGAATGGTATCGCGTTGCGGCGAATTAGCTTCTTCAGTCGATACCCGGCCGAGGGTGGCCGTGCGTAGACTGCCCGATTATCCAGAAACCGATCGACATCGTCTGCAAAGCGATCCGCGGTTTCGTACCGCCGTGCAGGCTCTCGCTCGAGTGCTTTGATCACAATCCAATCGAGCTCGCCCCGGAGCGTTCCACGAAGCCGACTACTGGTCGTCTGTCGAAGCCGGCTCGTGTCTTTCGCAGCAACATGATTGCTGCTTAGCTGACTACTGGGACGCACCGGAGTGAGGTCACGTATCAGTTCAAGGTTGCGCAGCATCGCATTCCTGCGCAGTGAATTGCTATCGATCGGCGTTCGACCGACCAATAGTTCGTAGAGTATCACGCCAAGCGAGTAAACGTCGGTACGCGCGTCAATATTTAGGTTGTCAAGGTCGGCCTGTTCCGGTGACATGTACTGCAGCGTACCCAACAGTTGGCCGAATTCGGTGTGGTTGGAACCTGACAAAATCTCTACGTCGGGTTTTATCGCTTTTGCTAAACCGAAGTCGATTACCTTCGGTACCGCTTCGCCGTCAATCTGCATTACCAACACGTTGGAAGGTTTGAGATCACGGTGAATAATTCCCTTTGTATGTGCGTGTTGCACTGCCTTGCAAACGGCATGGAATAGCTTTAACCGTTCTCGAACAGGAAGGCATTCTTCGTCGCAGTACTGTGTAATCGGGACTCCGCTGACCAGCTCCATCACAAAATAGGGGATACCGGACTCTGTAGTTCCACCATCAAGAATCTTGGCAATGTTGGGGTGTTCCATCATTGCCAGAGCCTGCCTTTCCGCCTCAAACCTGGCGGTAATTTGGCGGCTGCTTTGGAAGTCGGTGCGAATCAGCTTGATCGCTACGCGACGCTCGATCGGTTCAAGCTGCTCAGCTAGACAGACCGCGCCCATCCCGCCTTCGGCAATCTTCTTTAGGATGCGATATTGCCCGATCTCATTTGGGATTCGATCCGGTCGCTGCTCGGACAGTTGGCGTGAGAGTTGGGTGGAGCCATCGAGGGTTGAATCGGAGCCGGCGTCGTCAGCGGAATGATGAGGAACGCTGGTGTTCTCAGGCTCTTGCATCCTTGCCTGAGGGTCGGACTCGGGCTCGCTATCGTTCATAGGCTCCCCGCATTTTTACGCAGGCGTTGCAAGGCGGTTTGAGCCCCGACTTAAACAATCAGTATTCGATCGATTGGTAGAGTCACACGAAGAGTTCGTGGATTTCGCGGTAGCCGCTATCGACAATGGGAAAGGGTCGTCCACCCGGACCCGGAATGTGTTCATCCATTTTAAAGCCAAGTGCTTTGAAGATGGTTGCGACAATCTCGGGCGGCTCGGTGGGGCGATCTTCGGGCACCGCACCGATGGGATCACTGGCGCCTACGACCTGACCACCTTGAACTCCACCACCGGCAAAGTAAACCGTAAAGCACTGCGGCCAATGGTCACGGCCGCCCGCGGGATTCACTTTGGGTGTCCTACCGAATTCTGCAAGGTTGGCTACCAGCGTATCGTCTAGCATGCCACGATCAGCAAGATCGGTGATCAGTGCTGAGTAACCTTGATCGTACATCGGAGCGACGATGTCCTTCATGCCCTCGATGGAAGTAAAGGGCTTGCTGCCATGAATGTCCCAGGTAATTTCGTTGAACACCGTCAGAAACGTGTTGACGGTCACGAAGCGAACGCCGGCTTCCACCAATCGCCGGGCGAGCAGGCAACATTGCCCGAAGCGATTCATGCCGTAACGCTCACGGACTTTCTTTGGCTCCTTCGATAAATCGAACGCGTCACGAGCCGCGGGACTGGTCATCAGTCGATACGCAGTATCGAAGTGCTCACTCATGATCTGCGCACTTTCGCTGGCTTCAAACTGGGTCATCGATTCTTCGACCGCTGCTCGCAGACGACGTCTCCGGTCTAGGCGAGCTGGTGGGATTGAGTCAGGTGGGAGCAAATCGGGGACCTCGAAGTTTGGCTTCGAAGGATCCGCCATCAATGCGAATGGATCGTACGCCTTACCAAGAAAACCACCAGCCTGGCCATTGGGTAGGTTTCCTCCGCCGCGTCCCATTGTTTCTGGAAGGACGACGTGTGGTGGGAGGTCGCTACGCGGCCCTTTGAGGTACCACACGGCAGAGCCGACGTGTGGAGTATCTACGCCGCCGGTAAACAACCGGCCGGTTTGCATAATCTGCCATCCAGAATCATGCACGGCTGCTCCCCGGTGAAAGCAACTGCGTACGAATGCAATCTTGTCGGCAATCTTGGCGTGTTGGGGAAGGATCTCAGAAAGTTGGATACCGTCCGCATTTGTGGAAATCGGCTTGAACGGACCGCGAATCTCAGACGGTGCTTCAGGCTTCATATCGAAAGTATCGAGCTGGCTGGGCGCGCCCAAGTTGAAGATCAAGATGCATGACTTTTTGTCATTCTTCTCGTCTACCAGACCTAGCTCTTCAGCGGCCAACATTTGCGGCAAACCCAGCCCGACAGCACCAAGCGTTCCGACCTGTAGAAAGTCGCGACGAGTCGTGCCGTTGCAGTTATGCGCTTTGCCTTTTCCAATTAAATCCAGCATCACGAACTCTCTAAGTCTTAGGTGCGAGGAAACGTCTAACTTACAAGTGGCGGATTTTCGTTAACCGCGTGAGCTGCCAGGGCATTTGCCGCCCCAAGCCTGTGCTAATCGCTTGCGTCTGGTTGCACACAAGAAACGCCCATTCGCTCTTTTCCCTTCCAAGGTCTGCGGTGGCAAAGCCACCATTTGACCGAAGCTAGGTTGGAGAGTCTCTTGGGACGGGTGTTCACGCCTGGCTCCCATGAAGAGAACTAGCTACCAGTTTGACGTATAATAGAATAATAATCGACTGGTAGTCTCGCAGCGAGTGCTTTATGACTTCGCCAGGGCGGTGTATCACGCACTAGCTTTGTTGAAGTTCAAACGCGTCACGCGAGTAGTTGCCAGCCTCTTTCCGTCCGCTTTCCCCGCCTGCGGTGCTATGAATCAATCCAATGCCAGGCCTACCGGTCTCTCTTGTGTGCTGTGTGTCTGCGTCTTGTTGCTGGCCAATTCGGCTGTAGCGGACGATATTCGATTTGATCGAGACGTACGGCCAATATTGTCGGATAAGTGCTTTCACTGCCACGGTCCGGATGAAGAAAACCGAGCCGCAGACCTCCGACTTGACCTCGAAGATGCCGCCAAGGAAGACGCCATCGAAGCCGGAGATGCGGCTGCCAGCATGGTCGTTGAACGAATTGAGTCGGATGACCCAGACTTGGTCATGCCGCCGCCGGAAGCGAAGAAAGAATTGTCCGCCGCCGAAATCAAAATACTCAAACTTTGGATAGATCAAGGTGCGGATTGGCGCGGGCATTGGTCCTTTGAAAGTCTGCCGGATTCCAAGGCTGAACTGTCGCCGCCACGCTCGGCAGATGCGGCCTCTGCGGTAAGCCTCGACGATACTGCCGCGGTGATCGATGCGTTTGTTGCCCAGGAACTCAACGAGCGTGGCCTCAGTCCGACCCCGCCCGCATCGCGCGAGATTTTGCTGCGTAGATTGACCTTGGATTTGACAGGGCTCCCCCCAACGCTGGAAGAAATCGACAACTATTTAGCCGACGAACAACCCGGCGCAACCGAGCGAGTCATCGATCGACTACTCGCCAGTCCGCAGTTCGGCGAGCGCATGGCCATACCTTGGCTGGATGCTGCTCGCTACGGTGACACAAGCGTCTACCATGCAGACGGCCCCCGTGATATGTGGGCGTGGCGCGATGCGATCGTTGCTGCTTACAACGACAACATGCCCTTTGATGAATTCTCGATCAGTCAGCTCGCCGGTGACTTGCTGCCGGATGCCAATCTTCAGCAGAAGATCCTGTCGGGCTTCAATCGTAATAACGGCACTACCGACGAAGGCGGTGCTATCGCGGAAGAATACCGTGTTGAGTACGCTGTTGACCGCGTTAAAACAACCGCTACCACCTGGCTGGGCCTAACAATGGAATGCGGCCAGTGTCACGATCACAAATATGATCCGATTAGTCAGAAAGAGTACTACCAGTTCTACGCTTTTTTCAATGTAAGCTCCGATGGTGGAATGCAAACACGCAAGGGAAACGCAAAACCGATCTTGGAGATTCCCAACACGGCCAATGTTGCTCCGCTAAGGCAAGCCACGGCTGAGCTTGACAAGCTAAAGGAGCAGTTGGCCCAACGCCGCCAAGTTGCCGAAGCGGGGCTAGACGATTGGATCGCGCGCGAGCGGGAGAACCTCGCACCTTCTCCTACGCCACCAACTTCCTACTTCGAAAGTAACCTAGTCAGCAACGGAGACGTAATTCAAGGGTTTGCTGGCGACGAAACTGTAGGTGGAAAAGTCAGCGGAAAACTCAAGCCAACCACTTCACCACGTGGTGCCGCCAATCAATTCCAGGGCAAGACGGCGATCGATTTTGGCGACCTCGGGGACTTCGAAAACGATCAGGCTTTCTCGCTTAGTGCCTGGATTCGGCCGAAAAAGGGCGTCGGTGCGGTTATTGCCCGGATGGACGACAGCGACAATTTCCGAGGCTACGATTTGTACGCTGGTACCGGCGGGCTGTCGATGCATATCATCCATCACTGGCCAGATGATGCAATTAAAGTCACGACTAAAGAAAAGCTAAAAGCCGACCAGTGGTATCACGTTGCAGCCAGCTACGATGGGTCCGGCAAAGCGGCAGGGATTCGTCTGTATATTAACGGCAGCGAGAAGCCGTGGAACATTGAGCAAGACGGTTTAACGGGCACGATTCGAACAGAAAAGTCACTGCTGGTTGGCAGTCGCCATCCGGGCTCCAAGTTTAATGGCGATATTCAGCATGTCGCGATTTACTCTGCCGCGCTCGATACACACCAGGCAACGCGGCTTGCCGCTGGGTCGCCTGCGGCATTGCTAGAGACTAAGCAGGCCTTGTCAGAACAAGAAACGGAACAGTTACTAAGCCACTACTTGGCCGAATACGATTCGCAACATCAGGAATTGGCCAAGCAAACGGCCCGACTGGAGAGTCGAGTCAGTGAGCTGAAGAAACCGCTAACTTCCGTGATGGTAATGGGGGATCAAGAACAGCCCCGCATGACCTACATTCTTAGCCGTGGCGCGTACGACTCGCCTACCGAAACGGCGGTCCAGCCTGGCACTCCAGCCGCGTTGCCGCCGATGCCCGACGATTATCCCAAGAATCGGCTGGGCCTAGCCAAGTGGATGTTTATGCCGGAGAACCCACTCACCGCAAGAGTGGCCGTCAATCGCTACTGGCAGATGTTGTTTGGGACTGGTTTAGTGGCCACGCCAAGCGATTTTGGTGCACAAGGGAGTTTTCCCACGCACCCCGAACTACTTGACTGGTTGGCGGTTGATTTTCGAGACAGTGGTTGGGACATCAAGCGTTTAATCAAGCAGATTTGTCTTAGCGAAACGTATCAACGCAGTTCGTCTGATCCCGCAAGCTACCAGCAGGATCCGGCTAATCAGTGGCTGGCGCGGGGTGGGCGTTTTCGACTCGATGGAGAATTCGTCCGCGATTTAGCATTGGCAACCAGTGGCCTATTGAACCCCAAGATGGGCGGGCCGGGCGTGAAGCCTTATCAGCCGCCTGGCTTGTGGGCAGAAGTAGGGTTGGGAGGAAACCCAAAGTTCAAACAAGACCATGGCGAAAAACTGTATCGCCGGAGTCTTTACACGTATTGGAAACGTTCGGCGCCGCCGCCATCAATGCAGATCTTTGATGCCCCGACGCGTGAGAAGTGCACGTTAGGGCGGCCCCGCACGAACACTCCGCTACAAGCTTTCGTCGTCTTGAACGATCCCCAATTTGTCGAAGCGGCTCGATCGCTTGCCGAGCGTGTGATCACTAGCCAATCAACGACGGAGCAACGTTTGACGATGGCCTACCGGCTGGCAACCTCACGTCAGCCATCGGCGACTACACTGGACAATCTGTCGAGTTTGGTGACCAGTCTGCTTGAACACTATCGTTCATCACCGGCAGACGCACAGGCACTTCTGGACGTAGGGGAATCCTCCGCCCGAAACGATTTGCCAGAAGAGGAGTTGGCGGCGTTCACGATTGCTTGTTCCACAATCTACAACCTCGACGAAAGCCTCACACGTCCCTAATGCGATCAGCACCGGTACGTTCTGATCTGACATGAGGAAGGTTTTCGGAGCCGAATCACGCGATGAGCTCTTGAATCACCTGGCCGCCGAATTGAGAAAGTTGCTTATGGCGACCGGCGTGGTAGTAGGTCAGCTTGTTGTCGTCTAATCCCAGCAAGTGCAGTAGTGTTACGTGAACATCACGAATATGGTGCACGCATTCAACTGCTTGTGCGCCAATCTCGTCAGTAGCACCGATGGTGTGGCCGGCTTTCGTTCCACCCCCAGCCATCCACATCGCCATCGCTTTGGCGTTATGATCACGGCCGTAGGATTGCCCTCCACCTCGCAAGCCGTTGTCGGGCGTACGCCCAAACTCTCCGCACCAAACAACGAGCGTTTCCTTGAGCAGATCACGGCGTTTGAGATCCCGCAGTAGTGCGGCGATCGGCTTATCGACACTGCGAATCAGCGAACCGTGTGCCCGCTGGATATAGTCGTGACTGTCCCAGTTCCCTGCATAGGCCTGCACGAAACGGACACCTTTTTCAACCAAACGCCTGGCCAATAAACATTTCCGCCCAAACGCATCGGTCTCTGGATTGCCGACACCGTACTCCTCAAGCGTCTTGGATGATTCGCCATCCAAATCAATGACTCCCGGCACTTCCGTCTGCATGGAAAACGCAAGTTCGTAGCTCTGCATACGAGCGTCTAGAGCGTCTTGTGTCGCTCGCGACTCAAGATGTTGTTCGTTCAGTTGTTTGAGTAAATCCAGGTCGGCGCGTTGTTGTGCTCTTGATATCCCTGATGGTGGATCCAAATCGAGGATGGGGCTGCCGGTCGGGCGGAGCGGAGTGCCCTGAAACGCAGCTGGCAGAAAACCGTTGGACCAATTACCAGCCCCACCTTGTGGATAACTGGTACGTGGAAGGACAACAAAACCGGGCAGATTTTCATTCTCACTACCCAGGCCGTAGGTCACCCAGGAACCCACTGCCGGGTCACCTCCGAAACGATTGCCGGTGTTGAGTTGGTAACAGGCGGTCGGGTGGTTCACGCTTTCGACGTAAGCACCGCGGTAAAAACAGATGTCATCAACCATTTCCCGAAGATGTACCCAAGGGGTGGCGATGTCCGCGCCACTTTGCCCGGCTTTCACGAAGTCAAACGGACTCTTCACGAAGTACCGCTTGCCAGATGACATTGCGCTTTCCATTTCTCCTTTGCGGGAGAACTCCTTTAAGTGCTGGGTTGTCAGCGCGGGCTTGGGGTCGAACGTATCGATATGCGATGGCCCACCTTCCATCATCAGGAAGATGCACCGTTTCGCCTTCGGCGCGTGGTGTGTACTTTCGCCGCCGCGCAGCAAGCTTGTTAGAGCAACACTCCCGAGTCCCGCGCCTAATCCGTAGACTGCCTCACGCCGTGTGGGCATTGCCTGCAAAATGTTCATCGTTCCGCCTCTATGATCAATCCAAGTAGGTGAACTCATTCATGTTGAGCAATACTCGGCAAACGTGTGCTAACCCCAACTCTTCAGGCGACAAATCCGTTGGCTGAAGGTCGGGTTGATACTCTCGGTAGGTTGGCATGTGTTCGACGAAAGTGTAGGGTTGCCCCGTCTTTTCAGCCATCACAGTCCGCTCAATACGATCGACGTATTGATGCGATGTGTAGTTGCTGGTTGCTGACGCATTGGTGGATTGTTGCCAGTGCGCAAGGCAGGCGTTTAGCTCGTCTTCGGTCGGAACACGGGAAAGCGCAAGCATGAAAGCGCGCTGGATGATGTCCCTTCGACTCCCATGCTTTTCATTGCTGAGTCGTGCCGCGAACGCAACAGCCCTTTCGAATACCTCCGATGAATTCAGCAGTGTGAGTGCCTGGGGCGCTACGGTGGAAGTTTCACGCAATTCACAAGACTTGTCTGGACCGGGCTGGTTGAACACCTCCAAGAACGGATCACGGACGCCGCGCAAGCGTTCTGCATAGAGTGTTCGTCGATTACGTTGCTCGGGCTTCGCATCCGGTTCGTAGACCGACGCTGTGCCGCCCATAATCTGCCGTGGCTGAAATGCGACTTCAAGGTTGATGTCCGGACGACATGGAATTCCACCCACTGCCAGATTCAACTCTCCACTGACTCGCAACAGGGAATCGCGCAGCTCCTCGGCCGTCAGCCGGCGCGGCTGGAAGACCGCGTACAACTTGCCTTCCGGATCACGCGTTTGTACGGCTTCCGAATCAGGATGACGAGACGCGCGACGGTACGCCTTGGAACTGACGATCAGCCGGTTTAGCTTTTTGATCGACCAGCCGCTATCGATAAACCAGCCGGCCAGATAGTCGAGCAGCTCGGGGTGCGTGGGTAAGCCACCAGTGCCCCCAAAGTTGTTGGGGTTACCGGCTATGCCGCGGCCGAAATGCCACGACCACACCCGATTGACGATCACACGTGCAGTCAGTGGATTAGCTGGATCAACGATCCATTTTGCTAGAGCCTTTCGTCGGGCACCTTTGCCCGCCGGAAACTCTACAGGTTCCATTTGTCCCAGCGAAATGGCGGCGCTGAGTGCGCCCGGCGCAACGGGGTCCCCGATCGCATACACGTCTCCGCCATTGCGAATTGCGTCGACTTCAACTTCGCCGTTCTTCCATGGGTTTTTCGCAAGTGGAATTCGCCCGGCGATGTTATTTTTGTGGATCGTTGCGCCCGTATATACAGAAAAAGCAATCGGACGGGTTCGGTCGAGTTCGATCTTGTGCCGCGATATGTTTTTGTTCATACGAGCCAGTGAAGCTTCATCACCGGGATCCAAACCGTTGTCGCCAACCTTTGCATCGCCAGTCTCCTGCTTTCGCTTGCGCTGCATGTCGGCTTGAAGTTCTTTCTTCTGGTCTTCATAGGCCTTAACTTTTTCTTGCACCCACCGGTCTGACTCTACAAAGCCCTTGCGATTCTCAGATTCTAGAAAACGAGCGTTACGATCTGCAAATTGGGTCGTAGAGAACACGGCCATCATCGCGTAATAGTCCCGAGTTGGTACCGGATCAAATTTGTGATCGTGGCACTTACAACAAAGCATCGAATGGGCCAGGAACGTTTGCCCAACTGAGTCGGTCACATCGTCGAGCCATTGCCCACGTGTCTCTTTGAACACGCTCATGCTCGTCTGTTCCCACGGGCCCATCCTGAGAAACCCAGTTGCGATTAAATTCTCAGGATCGGTCGCGTCGAGTTCATCACCGGCAATCTGTTGGCTTACGAATTCGTCGTAGGATTTGTCTTGGTTAAACGCGCGAACGACATAATCGCGATAGCGCCATGCGTTGGGCCGCGAGTAGTCGTTTGCAAAGCCAGCGGAATCGGCGTAGCGGGCTACATCCAGCCAATGTTGGCCAAAGTGTTCGCCGTAGTGAGGTGAATCCAACAAGCGATCGGCAAAGGCGATCACAGCTTGCCCCGGATCATCCACGTATTCAGATTCGAATGTTTCGGTTTCGTCCGGCGTGGGTGGCAGACCGGTCAGCCCAAACGAAAGTCGGCGAATCATAGTACGAGCGGACGCGTCTGGGGCCGCCGTCAAGTTTGCCGCATCCAGCTCTTGGTCCAGCAGCCAGTCGATTGGGTGATGGTCTGTCGGGATTTCGACCGTTTTCAGGGGGCGATAGGCCCATAGCTTGGATGATTCGTAACGACGGTTTTGCCACTCTGAATACAGTGCCTCGGACACCACGACCTTCTCTCCGTCGCCGAAGATCTCTTGTATCTGTGCTATTCGCTGCTCCGTTGGCCACGGAGCGCCTGCATCGATCCAATCACGGATTGCCCATTGCTGCTGTTGCGAAAGTTGGTCAGCTTCTTTGGGCGGCATTTCGTATCCCGGTTCAGAACGCAGAACCGTGCGATACAACCAACTGGAACGCGCGTCACCAGGAACAAGTACTTCGTCTTCAAAGCTATCACCGCCGTTTTTCATGCCCTGACGGCTTGTCAAATCTAGCCCGCCTTCGATTGCGCTAGGGTCTGCACCATGACATGCAAGACACTTGTCAATCAGCAGCGGGTGGATCTGTAAAGCGAACAGACGTTCACCCTCGCTCGGTTCCTGTGGTTCGTCGGCCATCGCCGAAGAAGCCACCAGTGGCCACAAGCACGCAGCAAGGCAACTAACGATCAGGTCTAAGCTTCGCATGGGTCTCTCGCGTTTCGCAAGCAAGGCTGTTGTTTCCCCCAGGTGCCCAGTAGCCTAGCGACAACAACTGGGACTGCCGATTTCAGTGACTCGCAATTCCAGCGGAGCACTGTCAGGGACCTTTCTATTGTAGCTGAATACGGCCTCCCTATTCAGAAACGGATCGCAGAGTGCTCTATTGCTTTGCTGGTCGTAACAAAGGTGAGAGCACGGCACAAGCAGCGCTGGAATCTCTTTGCCGAGTCGACTGCAGCGCCCGCTGGATCGCGCTCACCGCTTCTGAAAAAAACGGCACGGCGGTACCCGGTGTTGGAGGAGTCGGCACCATCGTCTGTGACAAGCCAACCAGCAAGTGCTCAATGCCTGGCGCGGAATTGCAGCTGGTCGCAATTGTTGAAACACCAACTATTTGACTAATCTCGGCCGCCAGCGAGTCCAGTGCTGATTGACTGACTAAGTCTGCTTTATTGACCACTGGCAGCAACGACTTGTCTTGAGAGTTCTTTAAGGTGGTCAACAAGTCTGCGTGTGTTTGCGTCCAGCCCGCTGCTGCATCGATGACTAACAGAACAACATCAGCCTGTGCAATTCGTTCACGAGCTAAACGCACACCAGCTTGTTCGATTGGATCGGATGATTGACGAATACCAGCTGTGTCGGACACTCGGACCGGCCAACCCCCAACGGCCATCGACGATTCGACCCAGTCACGCGTCGTGCCGGGGGTCGAGTGAACGATACTCGTTTCCTTTCCAGCTAGAGCGTTAATCAAACTACTCTTGCCGGCGTTCGGTGGGCCTGCCAGCACAACTTGCCAGCCGGTTGACAGTCTGAGTCCTAATCGGCCTTGCGAATCAAGCGCCTCAAGGGCTTGCTCTGCCGCCGTGAATTCTCCGCGTTGCACCTGAGTCAAGGTTTCGTCGACCGCGTGTGCAAGCGCCCCGTTGAGTTGATCAAGTAGTATTGCAGCTGCCCGGTCCGTATTGGCTGCGACGAGCGCTGCCTGTGCGTTGGCTGCGATCAAGCTGATTTGAGGGGCAGCTGGTGTTGGGCCGACCACAACACCGGCCTGCTGTAGGCTAAGCAAAATCGCTCTCGTTACCGCACGACCACCGTGACAGCTGATTTCGACCGTCTCCGATTTTACTTGACATACAACTACTTGTTCAGCATGCTCGTCCTCAGTGGAGCTCGTGAAAGTCCATTGCCCGTATCGTATCTTGCCCAGGTCAAGCGGGCCTCGCAAATTGACATGCTTGCTAACGATGTCCACGGCGGCAGGCCCGCAAACCACGATGGTCGCGATCCCAGCCGGAACTGGTGCAGTTACCTGTTCCGCCAGAGTCAGCTGCGAATTGCTTGCTGAACTCATGGTGATGACCGAAACGCTTCGCGGACGTCAGATCCAAGCAGTGTTGCGAAAACCCAAAGTCCGATTGGTATGCTGAGACAGCATACTGGTGGAATAGGCAGCAAGGCCATTAGCGATGAGACAATAGCGAACGTGTAGTTGCGTCGCTTTCGAATCGCCAGGCCACCGACGAGCACGACGACTGCAGCTATAAGGAAAACGATCGATACTCCTATCATCACGCCGGAAGCATTCATGGCTGGGGCTTCTTTCATTGCCTCATAGAAGATGGAATCTTCGGGCATACCCTCACGAATCTGCGTGAGCTGCTCCTCGAGTCGAGTCGGATCACGAAACATCATGATTGAGTCTGCGACTTGAAAAAGCCCAAGCATGACTCCCATCGATCCACAGAACGTAAGCATGATTCCTGCCACACGGATCTTTGCCTGAGTCAGCGACTGGATTGGTTCATCGGGTCGTTGTTCAGGCGGTGGCTCAAACGGAGACTGTCCGAGTAAAAACTCGCGATCAGACAAACCGCGAGGCGGCGGAGATTCAGTCATTGCTGTACTTAGGTTCTAGTTGAGTAAGTAAATCGGTGTGCAAGCACCTTTTGCCACGACCGAGCGCCATTTGCAACCTGCTTAAGCTCGCTTTTGCAGCTGATGAATTACATCCGCTCACTGTAAATCCGCTCACGGCGCGAACTCAACCGGCAATGTGTCATTGCGTGCTGCTGCTGCAGAGCGCGTGGTCAGCGAAATGATTTGGGCAGAGGTATTGTCCGGATCGGGGCGAACAACCCATATGAGCTGCTGGTCGGTTTGCCGAGTGTCTGTGACCGTTGTTACCGGATTGCCGCGTCGCGCGATCTCGGTCAGCGCCTCGCGGACCGGTAAGCCATTCACATCAAAGTCACTGAGTTGTTGGTTGCGAGTAATACCAGCGAGTTCGAAAGCATCCCCATCCAACTCGAACCGTAGCTGTGGCGTTCCCTCAGTGAGATTGTCATTGGCTTCGTCAGCTACTAGTTGCAGAGCAACTTCGATTGGCTCTTGTGCGAAGCTCAATCGGATCGGCCGTCCCAGGTACTCCTCAATCGTCAGTGGTTGTGCCTTCGGGGCCCCAGAGCTTTCACCGCCGACTATCGTCGCACCATCTTGCGACGCTAACCACGTGGCCAGCGTCAGGTTTGGTATGGCAGCTTTGGGTAAGTAGAAGTTCAACTTTGCGACACCGTCTTCGATACCGGTTCGAGCATTATCGTTGAGAGTACGCAGCATCTGAG
>DNPC01000626.1:0-185 GCA_003501565.1 Planctomycetaceae bacterium
CCCGATCGCCTCCAGGCAGTCGTAGATTATGTTCGCGATTGGTACTCGCCAATCCGGTGGAAAGTCTAGCGCGCTGTCAGCTGGATGGTGACAATTGGAGCAGCTTCGAAATAGTGCCGGAGAAGCCGTAGTAGAGTCGATTCGACTATCATAAATTCACGGTTAACGGCGCGCCGTATAATACG
>DNPC01000626.1:243-11154 GCA_003501565.1 Planctomycetaceae bacterium
AACGGCGCGCCGTATAATACGGGGAAAGACGGCGCGCCGTGTATAAACTAGTTCGTCGATGAGGAGCAGTTGATTGTCGCCACCGAAGACAATCGTTTTTACTCGAGGACGCTGGGACCGCATCTTCGCGACTGCAACGGTGGTTGCGTCCGGCGTTGCGGCTTTCTATGTGCATCTAACTGGTGGATCGCGCTTTGTCGTCGTACCTGTTGTTTTCGTTGGTATGTGGCTCTATTTCCGACGATCAACACCGAAATCTGGCACGCGTGTGGAGACGATTGAAGGAAATCCAACGACGATTCGTTTATTGGGTTGGTTGGGACTGATTTTGCTGTGGACCACTTGTTTTTTCGCGTTCGACACTTTCGTCCTTGGTAACTCGTTTCGTGGACCACTGGTTTGGTATCATTGGGTATTCCTGGTGGCAACCGTAACAGCCACGACCAGCGGTTGCGGGCTGATCGGCCCCATCTCCGCTCATCAGGAACCCACTGCAGACAACGACGAACCATCGGATGCACGCGAGACACCGAGTTGAGTTTATTGAAATGGTTAGTCGCTCGCGGCGACCGCGTGATCCTAAACGTTATGCCTGAAGTGCGATCACTCATGAAATTCAGCGTGTCGACCACTTTCGCTATTGTCACGATCGTCGCATTGATCGTGGGTTGGGCAACAGAGCGAAGTCGAAGACTTGCCCAGGCAGAATCGCACGTTCAAGAGAGACAATCGCTCAAGGGTGCAAATCGATCAATTGGTGCTGCTATTGAAGCTATGCGTTTAGCTTACCGTCTTCAAGACGCATCGAACGATCAGCGAATGCTCGTCCTGGACGCGAATCTAATAAGTAACACACTAGAAATCTGGCAAAACCATGAAGCTGTCTCTTACGCATTAGATCAAACTCACTGTCGTGGAATGACCTCTCATGCAGTGGTTTCCGGTTTGCTTGACGCACTACGATGTGCGACTCCCGAGGAATTCCAGGCTCGAGTGTCCCAGGTGCATAAAACAGATCCCACCCTTCTGCCTGAAAATCTTTCAGATCTAACAACTAGCAACTTCGACTGTTTTCTCCAGACATCGATCAACTACTATTCCGATACTTACTAACACTAAAGAGGCAAGGCATAACAATTGGTTGCATACGAAGCCCTCGAATTGCCGTTTTGGCTTGGGTTGAGTCATTTGCTCGGGCTCGCTGAACCCCGCCGTTTCACCACTGATGCCACGATGTTCTTCAACTGAGATTCAACGATCGAACTGATACAGCACGAATACGATCGGGGGCGAAGCAAGGCCACCGCTGACTGGGCTGATGGCACGAGGAGAATGTATGCGCAACTGATTGGAGCGTGGGGAAGATTCACCTACGATCTCATGGCTGACCGTTACGACGTTCACATCGAACATGTCAGCGACATTACTAATTCAAGCAAGCTGTCGTATGAACGCGGCTACAATTCAGTTGCACTCGACCACATCACGCAAAAAGACGGGTCGGACGCCTGGAATCGAATCCAAGATGAAGTACGCAGCTTCCGAGACGCCTACTACCGCAAGCACTTAGGCACACAAGATTGATTGTGGCGAACCGGTGTGCCGATGCTCGCCAGTAATGGCAGAACCATGGGTTGCAAGGGAGGCCGCGAGCTGAGTTTATTGAAGTGGTGAGTCGTTTGCGCGGCCCCGCTGAACCGTTCTGTGGTCAATAGATATGAACGAATCCGATGTTTGGAAAATTGAGCGCGAGTTAACGATCATCATTCCATTCGTTTTTATTGACTTCCTCAAGCGGGCTGCCAATGACGGTATTGATGTCTCCCGGGAATCAAACCCTATGTCTGGCGGCGTATTCACCGACATTGAAGAATGCATCTCGGAGAATCTGGCTCTTCGTGAAGATTGGGACGCCGATCATGATCTGTTTGCACCGGGATTTGATGACGGTTGTGGAAACTTCTTTGCAATCCGGGCTGGAAAGTCGGATGATGATGAAATGTGCATAATTGCCCACGATCCTCCGGGAATTGAACCTCTCGGACCAGCATCGGAATTCTTCGACGACTATCTAGACAATGCTAGAAGCCAGTCTTAACTGCAGCAGCAACGTGAAGACACCACAGACCAATGCAATGCACTCCAGTCGCGGTGACGTGATAAAGGGAATGAGGAGCCCGTCTTCGGTCTCCAAAGAAACCGGCAGCCGGGATAGATAGTGGCTGCCCTGATTGAGCGGAAAGAGTTGGTAGCCGTCATGGTGAACGGCGAAGCGGATGCGGTAGGTGACTTGCCAGTAGCGGGCGTTGGGTTCAGGTAGGTCGGTCTGTCCTCAGACCGACAAACCGGTGGTTGCGAGTCTCGGAGAGACTCGCCTACGCGCACCTGTCTGCGCATTCGCCGATCAGATAGCCTCGGCCTTTGAAGCCCCACCAAAAAAAACAGCTCGCTACAAATCAATGCAACGAGCTGTCTTGGTCTTAAGTCGGGGTGATAGGATTCGAACCTACGACCCTCTGCTCCCAAAGCAGATGCGCTAGCCAGGCTGCGCTACACCCCGAACGGGCAGAAATTTACACGATTTAGTTAATTGCCGCAATGCGTTTTGATCAGCGAATCTAGGCATTTTCTACCGCGAAAAGTGCCCTGCTGCTCCCACAGCCACGGATCAATAAGCAGAATTCTCTGCCGAAAAAGCAGACACAAACTTGCCAAGGTGGTTCGCGGAAAGGTCACATCGCGTCTGCCTGAGAAAACCGGCTGCCGAAGGGCAAACAGGCGATAAAACTGACTAAGCCGCATAACCAAGCGAGGGGATATCCGACCGCCTGCACGAGCCCAGGCCGTGAATCGGCTCGAGGTTGTGCCAGGATCGCGGTAGCTGTTTTACGTTTAGATCGCTGCAGCACCCGACCGGATCCGTCGATCTGAGCAGAAATTCCTGTATTGGCTGCGACGATGACCGGACGCCGGTTCTCGACTGCTGTCAAAATAGTGCACGCCAGGTGATGATCCAGCATCGAAGATCCCCGAAACCAGCTGTCATTGGATAGGTTGGCAATCACATCCGGGGACGCACCGCGAGCAGCCAACTCCCGGACTTGGCGGGAAATTAGCCGCGGAACCATGCTTTCAAAGCAGATGTTCGGCGCTACTCGGGTTTCGCCGACCTCGAAGGCTTGCGGCTCGCTGCCCGTAAAAATAGTAATCGGGTACATGTCACGCAGGGGCTTGAGTAACACGCCCAATGGAAAATACTCGCCGAACATCACCGCATGCATCTTGTCGTACTGGCCTGCCACCTCCCCACGCGGATTGATGAACAGCGCGGAATTGTATTTCTGATCCTCGTCCGGCGTAATGCGAACCACCGTGGTCCCGACCAGCAAATGAGGCGTCTTCGGCGACTCGACGATCGGACCCTGCATCTCCTCACCACGCGCCGCTCGCAAGGTATAGAAAACGCCCGCCTTAAAATTGCTGTCCAGTATTTGCAAATCGGCTTGACGTTCCTCGGACGAACGAGCTGGCAATGCGGGAATCGGTGATGGTCGATCGGGCAAGACATAAGGTAAACCACCACCGAAGGTCGACTCGGGCCAAACGACCAGGTCTGGGATCCCGTGCTTTCGAACAGCTTGGCGAGTGGTATCGAGATAGCGAAAATACGCTTCTTGGAGATCTTTGCCGGAACGCCCCGAATCAAACACGGTAGGTGTGTTTTCTTGAACAAGCAACGCATCCAACAGCGGTGGATCATCGGACTGAGCCAACAGCATCTGGTCCGCTTCGCTTAGTTTCCAAACACCGTAGGCCAACATTCCGGTAATACAAACACTTGCAGCGGCAGCTGGCACAAATGCCTGGCGGAGTTTGCCAGCCCGTGCAGCCAAGCACAGCTCAACCACGGCGGCGCAGGTGAGTATCATTACAAAACTGACGCCGTAAGTTCCCAGCTGATCAGCAATTTGTATAACCACCGGGAATGCAACTTGGCTGTGGGCTAATCCGCAAGCAGCGAAACCCGTTAAGATCCAAGCCCGAGCTAACTCGCATGCCACCCAGCTGACAGGCGCGGCCAGGTACATCGGCAACTTGCCTCCAGCAAATTGCCCCGTAAGCCGTCTGGCAATCACAACGAACAAAGGCGTGTAGATAGCCAAGAAAAGACTCAGCGCCAGCCAACCAAAATGTAGAGGCCAATAAGCCAAACGAATTCCCTGCAACGTCGCGAGCCAGAACAACGCTCCCGATGCCCAGAGTGCCCACCAGCCGCGCCGAGTGATTTTGGCTTCGGTTTTCGCCACATAGATCCAGCCAGCAGGTGCGATCCAAGCCAATAAGCTAAGCCCCACGGGTGGGAACGACGCCCAGAGAGCAATTGCGGACCCGAAGATCGCAATTGCGAATCTTCGATCGGCAGATTTCTGCTTATCCGGAGCTGCTCCCTCAGCCTTTCGACTCTTGCGCCGTTTCGAAGCCATCGCCGAAGTCCTTTCAAACAGAAGCTAAAGCGTTAACGATCCCGGGCGGCCAAGCCTCACAGCCGCGTTTCTCTCAGAGATTGGTACCATGCCGCTAAATAGCCCATTGATGGAGACACTTTCCTGCGTCGGACGAATGGCGGAACCTCCACTTACCATCTATGCCCAGTCTAGTGGGCTGTGCCAAGCATTGAACAGGTGTGGCCAATCGGCCTGGAAGACGCGTTGGTCGCCACTCGAGCAACGCACTGCTTCCGAGCTATCGACGGTACCCAGTTTGATACACGATGTGTCGCCCATCGCCTGCAGGAATTCAGCTTCAGCGGCCGATTTAACTTCAATCAGGAATCGACTGTTGCTTTCTGAGAACAGTAGCGCCGTCGGCCCGAGCCCGCTTGCTTGGCAAGCTTCAGCGATATCGACCTCGGCACCCAATTGACCAGCGAAACACATCTCTGCCAGTGCAACGGCCAACCCGCCCTCACTCAGATCGTGGCAAGCTCGAACGACACCGGAATCGATCGCGGCATGAACGCGTTTGAATGTTGCCAGCGCGTTTGCTGTGCGTACCTCTGGAACATTCCCACCGGATAATCCTTGCGTCTTGACGAAATGCGAGCCGCCAAGTTCATCGTAGGTTTGCCCAACTAAGAAAATCGGATTTCCGGCCGCCTTGAAGTCCATCGTTACGCACTTGGCAACATCTTGCACCTGCCCCATGGCGCTGATCAACAGGCTGGACGGAATAGCGATCGACTGTCGGTTTCCATCGTCATCCACCCAGGCGAATTCATTGTTCAGACTGTCTTTGCCACTAATGAAGGGCGTCTTCCAGGCAACGGCCACATCGTGGCAAGCCAGCGCGGCACGCACAAGCGATCCAAGAGTCTCTGGACGGTCGGTGTTTCCCCAACAGAAGTTGTCAAGGATAGCGATCTTGGATGGATCTGCACCAACCGCAACTGCATTGCGAATCGCTTCATCAATTGCGCTGGCGGCCATGTGATAGGGATCAAGATCTCCAAATTCGGGGTTCATCCCACAGCTAATCACAACGCCTCGACGAGAATCGACGCGTGGCCGAACGACGGCTGCATCGCCGGGACCGTTGCACTCAGGACCGACCAGCGGCTTAATAGCGCTTCCCGCCTGAACCTCATGATCGTATTGTCGGATTACCCAGTGCTTGCTTGCGACATTCAGCGAGCCCAGGCATTTCATCAACGCTTCGGTAGTGGCGGCGGCATCAAGCTCGGGCACTTCCACTGGCACGCTAGCAATCGGCGAATAGGTTGCCTCACGAATGACTGGTGGTCGGCCATCGTGAAGGAACTCCATCGGCAAGATTCCGACTTCGGTCTCGCCGTACATCAACCGCAGATTCCCCGTTGCAACGAATTGCCCAATGACGGAAGCTTCGACGCCTTCCGCTTCACAGATTGCCTGCATTCGCTTGAGCTTGTCTGGCGGAACTGCGAAGACCATTCTCTCTTGGGCCTCGCTAATCCAAATCTCGGTATAGCTCAGCCCGTCGTATTTCAGCGGCGCGCGATCTAGCCAAACTTCCGCCCCAAGTGATTCGCCCATCTCGCCCACGGCACTTGAGAACCCGCCTGCCCCGCAGTCAGTCACGGCGCTATAGAGGTCTTCGTCTCGGGCCTGCAAAAGAACATCCAGGACCATCTTCTCAGTAACCGCATTGCCGATCTGAACCGCACCACCGCTGATGGACTCACTTTCACTGGTCAGCTCGGCACTACTAAATGTTGCACCGTGAATCCCATCGCGACCGGTGCGGCCGCCGACAGTCACGATCCAGTCACCATCACACGGTGCTTTCTCAACTTTGCCGACGGGCAACAGCCCTGCATTGCCACAGTAGACGAGTGGGTTTCCAAGGTAACGGTCGTCGAAGTAAACCGCGCCGTTGACGGTTGGGATCCCCATGCGGTTTCCGTAGTCACGCACACCGGCAACAACACCTTTCATGACACGACGCGGGTGCAACACGCCGGGAGGCAAGCTTGCCGGATCCGCATCGGGATTAGCGAAGCAAAACACGTCCGTGTTGCAGAACGGCTTAGCCCCCAAACCGGTCCCCATCGGGTCACGAATAACGCCGCCGATACCAGTGTTGGCCCCGCCATAAGGCTCGATAGCGCTAGGATGGTTGTGAGTCTCGACCTTGAAGACAACATGATAGTCATCATCAAATGTCACAACGCCAGCGTTGTCGGAAAACACTTTGACGCACCAATCATCGGCTCCCAATTCACCACGGATCGTTTGCGTGGCTTCGAAGATCGTCTCCTTGAGCATATTTTCGAACTGGCGCGATCCATTTTCATCGCTGTAGGCAATTCGACCCGCCAACGTCTTGTGGCTGCAATGTTCGCTCCACGTCTGAGCGATCGTCTCAAGTTCGATATCTGTGGGTTCGCGATCGAGCCCACGAAAGTAATCGCGAATTGTCTGCATCTCTGGCAAAGTCAGGTAGAGCTGACCTTCTTTGCTTAGCTGCTGGAGTGCCTCATCATCATGATCACGGATTGCAACGTGCTGCAACTGAAGATGATAATCACTACCTAAATCGATGCGATCGAGATTGAGCGGTCCCATAATGACTCGCTCGATTGAATCATTTGAAAGCAGTTTTTGGCACAGCTTTTCGACAACAGACTCAGAAGCACCGGTGATATAGTACTTTCGCAGCGTGCCGACTTGCTCAACCTTAAACCCCATGTCTTGCAATGCATTGAGTGTACTGAGTGCGACGGGATCCATCACACCTGGTTTGGGCAAGACATGGACAAGCGTGCCAGTTGCTCCGCTAGCATCAGATTGGTCTGCGTCTCCAGCGCGGCGCAGCCGAACCTTTTCGGTAATCGAGTCGGCTAGCAGGCGGTCGGCTGCCGCCTGGGCTTCGTCGGCACTTAGCTCACCTTGCAACAAGAAGCCCTTGGCCGCTTTGATGCCTACATCATCCGCCAAACCCAAATCACGAGCTTCAATCGCCAGAGCTTCGCCCGCGATATCCGGCCAGCTTTCGGCTGGCAACACATCAACTTCCCACAGAGTCACGTTGCTCTTTTCCTTGTACAAGCATTTGGTGAATGGATTGATCGTCACCGGCATCGATTGCGGCCAACCATCGTGTCAGTTCGTCGCTGTAACTTTGAAGCGCAGCACTAATGGCTTCGCGATTTTCGGCGATGATCTCTTGCCACATCTGCGGATTTCCGCCGGCAATCCGCGTTGTGTCTAACCAGCCTGATGCGGCAAGCGGCAACAACTCATCAGGGGTGGTTCCCGCCAAGGCTGAAGCCAAGATGTGCGGCAAATGGCTGGTGCAAGCGATCGATTTATCGTGTTCGGCTGGGGACAATTGAAGAACACGACTACCGACTGCTTCCCAAAACAACCGCAGCTCATCGACGTCGGCGGCCGGCGTTTCGGGCAAGGGTGTCAATACGCAGGTGCGATCGACGAACAAATCGCCGCTTGCGTTTTGGACGCCTACTTTTTCGCTACCCGCAAGCGGATGAGATCCGACAAATCGCCCCATCTGCGATGTAGACGCAGCGCCAAGGATTTCGGAGGCACGCTCGCAAATCGAAACTTTGGTACTTCCAACGTCGGTAACCAACGCACGCGTCGAGCTCAAGCAGTCCTCGAGAGACCCGATGATCGATTGCACCGGAGAACACATCACTACTAGATCAGCTGTGGCAACGGCTGATTTCAAATCCGGGGTCCCATCGTCGACCGCACCAAGCTGGATCGCTTGCTCAAGTCGGCTGGGCGAGCGACCAACGCCGACAACTCGACGCGCCAGTTGGCGATTCCGCAGCGCGAGGCCGAGTGAGCCGCCAAGCAGCCCAACACCGACTATCACAACCTGCTCGTATTTCACCATACTGCTTGCGATTTTGATCAATGATCGATCGGAGCGTTCTATCGACTGTCTTTTGCATCGTACCGCGGCCGCGTTACCGGCCCCGCAGCTAAACAGCCTCACAGCCCGTACACGCTGGTGCGCGGGGGCCGAACGACCGAGCAATGCGACGCGTTACTTCCGGGCTCGATCGCAACTAAAATCGAGCCACGCGCCGTCTTCCTGGCTGCTGGCAACCGACTGTTCGATAAACAACATCCCTTCCACGCCATCGTGAACGTTTGGATAAACCGTATTCACTTTCTCGATGGATTCGCCACCCGCTTTCGCAACGATGGCGTCAAAGGCAGAAGTGTAGATGTTCGCGAATGCCTCGAAGAATGCTTCGGGGTGTCCGGCAGGCAATCGGCAAGCGGATGCACCAGCACCGTTCATGAACGGTGCGTTGGGATCGCGCGTGTAAATCTTGTGCGGCTCGCCATTGCAACGAACGATCATTGCATTGGGTTCTTCTTGCCGCCACTGGATCGCTCCCTTGGTCCCATCGATCTCGATCGAAACATCGTTTTCGCGACCGTGCGAAATCTGTGAAGCCGTGACTGTTCCGAGTGCACCGCCTTGATATTTGATGATGGCCGTCCCATAGTCATCAAGCTTACGGCCGGGGACAAAGGTCTTAAGGTGGCAAGAGATCTTCTCAGGCAACAGCCCCGTCATGTACCGACCCAAATTGTAAGCATGCGTCGCGATATCGCCAAAGCATCCGGCGACGCCACTCTTGGACGGGTCCGTTCGCCAAGCGGCTTGTTTTTGATCATCATCCTCTAGTTTCGTTCGCAACCAACCCTGAATATAGTTAGCGCGAACGGCTTGGATTTCACCAAGTTCTCCGCCTAGGATCATCTCACGAGCTTGGCGAACAAGTGGATAGCCGGTGTAATTGTGCGTTAGAGCAAAAACCACGTCGGATTCATCGACGACCTTGGCCAGTTCCTCAGCCTGTTTTAGGTCGAACGTCATCGGTTTATCGCAAACCACGTTGAAGCCCGCTTCAACAGCAGCCCGCGCGATCTCATAGTGAGTGTGGTTTGGCGTGGTGACAGAAACGAAGTCGATACGTTCGCCCTCGGGCAGCTCTTTTTCCTTTTCAAGCATTTCTTGGTAGGAACCATACGCTCGCGAGTCCGGTACCGCGTACTCAGCGGCCGAGTCTTTGCTTCGCTGCGGGTTGCTCGAGAACGCACCGGCCGCTACCTCGGCGCGATTATCCAAGCAAGCGGCGATCGAGTGGACTTTGCCAATGAAAGACCCGATTCCACCGCCGACGAGGCCCATTTTCAATTTGCGGTTTAGTGGCCCATTGGTCATTCTGGATACTCCACGTCTAGATTGGTCGATGTAGCAACTGCCAACCTCACCCGGCTGGCGTCGGAGCCATGTTTTACCACAAGCAATCCGGTTCCGGGAGGAGCAGACTAGAGCTTAAGACAGCAGAGGCTCAAGAGGCGAATCGAAAAACGCAGCTGTCTTTCGATTTCGCTGTCGAAGCATCGCTCAGGCGGCGTTTCAGCATGCGCAGAATGCCAAGAGTTTTGTGCAAGCGATCGTAGTTAAAGGACGCGAGACCACGTTTTTTAACCTGGATATGGCTTCACGCGGCGGAGCGGGGCGGCCTTACGTGAGTAAATGCGACTTCAGTGAAATTGTGTCTACCGTCACATTTCCTGCCGGATGCGAAGAATCCCTGCCAATTTGAATTCCTGCAATTTGGTGGTGGACGGATCAACTGAGCAGATCGTGGACTACATTGCCGTGGACGTCGGTCAGTCGGTAGTCGCGACCTTGGAAACGGTAGGTTAGCCGTTTGTGGTCGAATCCCAACAAGTGCAAAATGGTTGCGTGGAGGTCGTGAACGTGCACCGGAGTTTCGGTGGCGTTGAACCCAAGTTCGTCGGTTTGCCCATAGACCAGTCCGGGTTTCAAGCCGCCCCCAGCCATCCACATCGTGAATGCATTGGGGTGGTGATCGCGCCCGTCATTGCCGCCTTGGACCATCGGTGTCCTGCCGAATTCACCACCCCACACCACCAGCGTCTCGTCGAGTAAGCCGCGCTGCTTGAGGTCCGTAACTAGTGCCGCGCTTGCCTGGTCGGTGGCTAAGCAATTCTTGGGGAGCTCTGTTTTCAGCCCGCCATGTTGATCCCACGATTCATGGAACAACTGAACGAACCGAACGCCGCGTTCTACCATGCGTCTTGCAAGCAGGCAGTTGTTCGCGAACGAGGTTTTACCCGGCTCAGCTCCATAGAGATCGAGCGTCTGCTGCGACTCCCGCCCGAGATCCACGGCATCAGGGGCCGCAGCCTGCATACGAAACGCCATTTCGTAAGAGCTTATCCGCGTCTCAATCTCTGGATCACCGACTTGATCGAACCGATGACGATTCAGTTGGCTAATGGCGTCAAGCGAATCGCGCTGCATCTCGCGCGTCACGCCATCAGGATTTGATAAGTAGAGCACCGGCTCGCGCCC
>DNPC01000628.1 GCA_003501565.1 Planctomycetaceae bacterium
TCGTCGATGAGCATCTTGATCCACAGACCGGTCGGCTCAAGCTGCGCACAAATCTGGATACAGAATGGCAGACAGTCTCGGCCAGCCAGTTGGCCGTCGTGCCTGGGCGGCCAGGCGCGTATCGCCTGAAGCAATTGGTTGAGGTTGGAAACTGTCGCGAAGTGTCAATCGTATTTGCGATTAAAGACACCGCTGGCAACTCCGCTAGCGCTAGCTTCAATTACGAAATGCCGCGAACCGCCTCCCGGCCAGGCATGGCTTTTGCAAGCACGGACGAACCCGATGGGATTACTCGGTTGGCGGCCCGGCCAGGCGACGGTTACCCACCAACGATTCCCGGTTCAACGTCCTGGGTACCGGCAGCGGAATCTACTTTGGCGGTCGGCCGCAATCAACCTGCTGCACAACCCGAAGCGGCGCGACGAACAACGCAGCAACCAGCACAAACTTCGCCGCGGGCAGTTCCACAAACAACGGTTAATTCGCCCTACGGTTCATCAACAACAGTCGGGCCGCGATCAGCCGGTCAACAATCAATAGGTCAACTGCCACCAGGTCAGTCATCGGCCGGGCCCGGTCAACTCGCCGGAAACGCTGCCAGATCCACGGGCGTCGATGGACTTTCATTGGAACTACCAGTGGATTTGCCCGGGGCGTCGCGGGCTATGCCTAACACGTCATCGGCTGCACCGGTAAACTCCTCACGTTTGGGGGCTACTGAAGAACTGCCGCTGCCTCCCGCTTTGGCTAATGGCGTGGGAAGCAACATGCCGCGACGCGCACCGGCTTTACCAAATGGCGCCGAACAAGGCTCGTTACAACAGAACGCGCCGTTAGTTCCACGGAAAGTGCCTCAACAAGTCGAGCGTTCTGAGCAGCCTGGCGTCGATGCACTGTCCGAACACGCAGATTCGGTTGCACCGCCGGGTGGACATTTGGTTGACCAATCGACCCGCGAGGCACGATCCGGGCAATCCGAAATCCAGGCGTTTGAGTGCAATACGCGAACGTTCAGCTTAGATTACTCGGTAGAGTCTCTGGGTGGTTCGACGCTTTCGGATGTCGAGCTTTGGGGGACTGAAGACGACGGCGTACACTGGCAAATTTGGGGCAAAGACCCCGATCGTGTCAGTCCGTTTGATGTGAAGGTCGGCAACGACGGCAAGTTTGGGTTTCGGATGGTGGTCGTTGGGGCCAATGGCGTAGTCAGCAATCGCCCCAAAGCTGGGGATTCAGCGGACGTATGGCTGAACATCGATACCCGTCGACCAAAGTGTCAGATCACACGGGCTGTATATGGCAAAGGCGTGACGGAAGGTAAGTTGGTCATCGACTACCGTGCCGCGGACGAGAACTTGGCCGATCGTTCGGTGTCGATACTCTACCGGACCAATATGCGAGAGCCGTGGAAGACGATTGAGAAAGGGCTTAAGGATTCCGATACCTACGTCTGGCAACCGCCGATGGATCTGCCTGATAAGGTCTACTTGAAGCTCAAAGCGCTCGATCGGGCAGGCAACATTGGCGAGTACGAGTTTGATGATCCGATTGACATCAAGGGGCTAGCGCCGCGCGGCCGTATTCACCGCGTTCGTCCTATCCGATAGCGCAGGTAAAAAATCTCGCATCTAGAATGGGCAGCGTCCGCCGTATGTTGCCAAAACTCCCTTGATCTTTGGAGGTTTGATTGTGCGGCGGGGCAAGCCATGCCAGCAGGCGTGAGCGGCGATAATGCCATACGCCTGCCAGCAAAGCGATTCTAAACAGTGTTTTTCAACGATAACACTGCTTTGCAACGTTCGCGGCGGTGATCGCGAAGACTAGGTGATTGTGAAGACTATCCGCCCAGCGGCTGCCAGAGTCCGATGATATTGTCTTCGGGATCTTTGACTTGAGCGTAGATGCCCATGTCGCCGACTTGGTCAGGACCAATCACCAGGGAGCCGCCAGCTGCTTTCACATCGGCAATGCGTTGTTCGCACGAGGCAACCTCTAGCACGATGACTGGTCCCCGAGCCACCGGCGCGCTGTCGTCGTCAGGTCGTGCGTAGGTGCCGCCGTTGATGCCACCGGGATGTTTGGGCATATGTGTCTCGTCCATTTCGGTCGTAATGGCAAACGAGTAAGGCATATCTCCAGGGGCGGGGGCAAACTGCCAGCCGAAGACTTTGCCATAAAAACTCTCCATGCGTTCTTTATCTGAGTAAGGGACTTCGAAGTGACAAACGCGGTCCATGTGGATCTCTTTCTGATAGACATTTGACGAAACGTTGACCTACACCCGGGGGAGAGAGAACCCTGGCAAAAGAGATTGTAGCGTTTGTGTGGGCGGCAATGGAAGCGGTTCCAAAATCGCCCAGTTATCTGCACTTGGCGGAGCGTCAGGCTTCGTCCGCAATCCGCAATGTTCTACGTGCCTGTCTGGTAGATGCAACGTCAGCTAGAATCCAGCTAGTTCCACGGGACCCTGCAGGCGACCGCCGGCCGCAGGAGCGGCAGAGTGCAAAATCATTGCTGCATTAAGGACGAAGTTGCGCCTACGACAGCCTTGCAGTCTGCCCATTGAGTTACATTGTGGAACACCCTGCACTTTCGAAGCCAAAGGCCAGTCGAAGTTATGTCAAACAGCGTTACCCCGCCCAGCTATGACTTCTTTTCGCAGTTCGCGAGGATCGTTAACTCTGGACAGGCGCGATCGATCATCATCTCGGGCAACGTGAACGATCTGTTCTTCGATGGCCAAGGCTACGAGCCGCTGGTGCCATTCTTGCTCAACAAGACTCAGGTTGGTGGTTTGATCCAAGTCGTCTACGAACTCAATGGTCCGGTTCGCATTAGCGATGGGGATCGAGCGAAGTTGCGAGAGGCTTGGGCAGCTTGGAAGACCGGCGTTGATCTAAATTCTCTGGCGATCAAGGACATGACGGCTGAGAGCAGCAAGATTGACCTGCGTCGCCGCGAGTTCGATCAGTATCTGCGCGATGCGATCGGCAATGCGACTCAGGCACTGGAATTCTTGCGGCAATTGACGATCTGTTCGCGGGCGGCGCTGCGTGAGAACTTGCTGATTTTTGTAGAAGCGGCGGACATGTTGCTTCCGGCAGGTGATGGCAATATCGCCCGAATGAATGACGCCCAGTTGCGACGGGTTGCTATCGTCACCGACTGGTTTAGCGACCCAGAGTTTTTCGCCGGGAAGGATAGCGTTTGCCTGGTTACGGAGTCCAGGAGCCAGATCCACCCGCGAGTGGCTCGCTTGCCCCAGGTGCTGAGTGTTTCGGCTCCTTCGCCCGACACGGCAACCCGCCATCACTTCCTACATTGGCATGGCAGTCATTCTGAAGTGTCGAGCGAGATACCGATTGACGACGTTGAAGATCAAGGAGAAGCTCCCGAGCCGGACCAGACGCAGGTGTTGGCCGAGGCAACCGCGGGATTGAGTATCCACGCGCTTCGCCAATTGTTGCTGGCGGCAGCTTACAACAACAAACCGGTCTGTCGCGGCGATGTCGTCAAGCAAGTTGAGTATTTCATCCAGACGCAGCTCGGCGAGGACGTCGTCGAATTCAAGAAACCTGAGCATTCGCTTGAGAGTGTGATCGGAGCCAAGCGTTTAAAAGACTTCTTGAATAAATACATGCTGCCGCGATTGAAGCTGCCTGATGATCGTGCCTTGCCGGGCGCAGCGGTGGCGGGGCCGATCGGTGGTGGGAAGACTTTCATCTTTGAGGCCGTGGCGGCTGAGCTGGATATGCCGGTGCTTGTTCTCAAGAGCATTCGCAGTCAATGGTTTGGTCAAACGGATGTGATTTTCGAGCGGCTCAAGCGAGTGTTAACCGCACTGGAGAAAGTCGTCATATTCGTCGATGAAGCCGACACACAATTCGGCGGAGTCGGCGAAGGAGCTCATGAGACCGAACGGCGACTGACCGGCAAGATCCAAGGAATGATGAGCGATCCAGCCTTGCGCGGAAAAGTGATTTGGCTGCTCATGACAGCTCGAATTCATCTTCTTTCACCGGATATTCGACGACCCGGCCGAGTAGGTGATCTCATTATTCCGGTGCTCGATCCTACTGGGGAAGATCGACGCGAGTTCATCAACTGGATGCTTGGCCCGGCGGGGGCCGCTGGCGAGGGGTTGGTTGACTGGCTGGACGAAGAGGGCCTGCCCCCCGAGTTTTCCGCTGCTGGGTTTGCCGCTCTGCGAAGCGAATTGAAGGCGATCCCTCCGCAGTCAGAGATGGACCTAAAATCCACGATTGACGACTTTATTCAACCGGCAATTGGGCTAACGCGGCGCTATCAAACCTTACAAGCTCTGGTAAATTGCACTCGCAAGAGTTTGTTGCCTGACCCGCAGGTTACCGAAGAGGCTCGCGCCCAATGGGACGCAGAAATCCGCCTATTAGAGGCACAGGGGATTCGTTAGAGGTCGATTGCCCTTTGATAGATCTAAGTTCCAAAACACTGCCGCTGCAAGAAATGTAGATGAGCAACTTTGATTTACGGTTCCATCGGTTTGCATTGTTGTTTGTGGCAGCAGGTGCGACGTTCGCCATCGGAGCTGCGCTCGTTGTGTCATTCCTCCGCGGGGCGATGGCGACGGCGACGATCATGGCAGCGCTAGGCGCTCTTGCAATGGCGTTTCCCGTTTGGCAGTCATACCGAGAGAAACGAATAGTGGATTACCGTAAGTAGGTTTCGTCAACGAAGTCGGCCGCGTGCACTCTATCCTGTGCAGGAACGTGCATCGGCCGCAAGCTTGCCAAGTAGCTTGTTTTAGGTGAGCTTGGGATGGTCGGCCTGCGGAAACGGCGTAAGCTAGCCGTACTGGCAAGGTAGAGTTGGCGGCTGATCGGCTAAACACGAAACTCGCGTTGCGGATAACCAACCAATCAACCACGAAAGGACTTTGATTGCGATGATACTCAAACAGATGTTTTCCATTCTCGGCTGCGCTGGGCTGCTGGTTTTTGGGGGGCTGCAGGCAAGTGCACAGCAGTCGTTTCGCGAGTTGACCGGCAATGTGAAAGTCGGAGATGTCGCGAAGAGTTCGACAATTAAAGTTCCTTACATCACTTGGGGCGGGGATGTTGCGACATTCTTAGCCAACGGTGATCTCAAAACCAAAGCCGGATCTGTTTTCGCAAACAGCAAGCTGGATATCGAGCTGACCGCCGGCGACGACTTCGTTGGCCAAGTTAAGGACTACGTCAGCGGTAAGAGCCCGTTCTTGCGTGGCACCTTTCGTATGTTGGGCCAGGCGAGTGAAGTGATCGGCTCAGATCCTCGGACGAAACCCGTGGTTGTGCTGCAGTTATCTTGGTCGGCCGGTGATCATATCGTGGCCCGCAAGGGACTTAAGTCGCTCAACGATCTTAAAGGCAAAAGAATTGCGTGCCAGCAAGGTGGTCCGCACGTCGGATTGCTTTACGATTCACTGGATGCAGCCAAACTGAAGAAGGACGATGTTGAAATCGTCTGGACCAAAGACTTGACCGGTCCGGACGGTGCGGCCGAACTGTTCCGCAGTGACGATACGATTGACGCGTGTTGTGTCATAACGCCTGACCTCATCGGGCTGACCGGTGGTTTTGATACCACAGGCAGCGGGGCTGAAGGAACCGTGGCTGGGGCTCATGTGATCAATAGCACGCAATCGATGAGTCGTTCGATTGCGGATGTCTATGCAGTTCGGAAAGATTGGTTGGATGCGAACCGCGACTGGGTTGAGAAGTTCGTCGCCGGTTACCTGTCTGCCAGCAAGCAGGTAGTGACACTTCGCAACCAGTTTGAGGAGACCCAGCGTTTGGGTAACGAGTACCGAAGTTTGCTCGCGATGAGCCAACGGATTTTCGGCGCTGAGGTTCTACCGACCTTGGAAGTCGATGCGCACGGCCTGCTGCTTGACTGCACTTTTGCAGGACTGGGTGGGCAGCAATCGTTCTTCAACGATTCTGGGAACCTGAGCGGGTTTGGTCCCAAGCTCAAGGAATCGCTCGACATGGCGACGAGTTGGGGGTATGCCTCGAGTCGACGCGGGTTTGAACCGAATACGTTTGACTACGCCGAAATCGCAGGGCTCGCAGGCCTTGAGTTCAAAAAGCTGGACAAGTCGCAAGAACGCTTCGGCGAAGTTGGTAGTTTTGACGACTTCGACAACCTCGATGCGGACACAATCGTTAGCTTCACAATCAATTTCAAGCCGAACCAATTCGACTTTTCGACGGACGTCTACGGTGCTGAATTCGAGCGGGCACTGAAACAAGCCAGTACGTTTGGGAACGCGCGCGTTGTGATCCGTGGCCATGCGGATCCGACGAAGACTCTTCAAGACTTGGTCGTTACGGGGAAGAGGAAGGGGTTGCTTAAGCAGACCGGTCAGCGCGGAAATCGTCGCTACTTTTTCCGCGGCAAACCACTCGACATCGAAAATATGGGTGCAGTTGTTGATCTGATCAAGTCGGGAGCATTCTCGGGCGGAGATCTTGACCCCGCCGTACGCATGCAGGCCGCCTTGAGCCTTTCCAAGAAGCGGGCTGAAAATGTGAAGAAAGCACTCGCATCTTATGCACAGCAAATCAATGCCAACATCGATTTAAGTCAGATTACGCCATTGGGGGCAGGAATCTCCGAACCGGTTATCACCAAGCCGACGTCCATCGAAGAAGCGATGGAGAACATGCGCGTTGAGTTTCGGATCGTGAAGGTGGATGCTGAAACTATCACGGTGGATGATTTCGATTTTTAGGCCGTGCGTGAGTTCAATGCAACGTAGCGCAATCATGTGGTTTCGAGCTTTACGTGCTACCACCGCCGAGTTTCGGTGAGTCCCAAGTGGGCGGTATCTGAGGCATTCAAATGCCTGAATTCGGGGCTTAGTCGTGCGCCTTTGGGCGGGCGGCTATATCCGTGTGCTACCCGACTGCGACTGGTTGTTTGGACTGCCGGGATTCAATCGTTAAGCAATTGCTGGAGAACTGACGTATGAGACAACTGATTGCATCTGTGTTGCTCGCAGTATTCGTGCTTAACTCGGCAACGTTCGCACAGCAAAACGTTGTTATTATCTTCGACGATTCCGGCTCGATGGATGACCGGATGCAAGGTGGCGAGCGAAGGATTGATGCTGCCAAGAGAGCTTTGACGAGCGTGCTAGATTCCCTGCCCGCAGAGACAAATGTGGGCGTACTAGCGCTAAACTCTAGTTCTGGCGGCTCCAACTGGATCATCCCGCTCGGTCCGCTCGCATCTGCAAATTGGCGACCAAACGTGGCGCGGCTGCAAGCTGTCGGCGGCACACCGCTTGGAGAATACCTGAAAGTTGGTGCGGACGCCTTGCTCGAGGCTCGAGCCCAACAGGTCTATGGCGAATTTCGGCTGCTGGTTATCTCCGACGGCGAAGCGAATGATCAATGGCTCGTGGACG
>DNPC01000849.1 GCA_003501565.1 Planctomycetaceae bacterium
GCAGTATCCATCGGTGCGCCTCCCGCTAGGACTGTTGACTCAACTCTCGAGACGCAACCCAAAGACTGGGCGATTCTCATTCGCGCGAAACCGTAGATAGTTTGGTAAGGGATAAATCAACGGATGATAAGAAGAACGCCTCATTCGCGTTCGTTCCAACGCAGCGGAAACGCTGCCGCGACAGAGTGTGGCTTTTCGTTCCGTTCGTTCGTCTGTGAAGTCCTGGCGTCGTAGCGTTGAATCTCAACGCAATTCCGGAGGCCCTACATCGGATGGGGATTTCAGTCGGGTTCGGGCATTGGAAGATCGCGGCCTTCCCAGGGGTTAGAAGTTGTAAAGAAGCCTAACGCGGGAGATTCTGTTGGCGTCAGCCGAGCAAGAGAAAGTGACGCTCACCTACGTTCTGCTGGTAACTGCTGCTGTCGCGGTGTTTTTGGCGATGAGCCGGAACGTGCCCTTCGACTTGTGGTTGGCTCATATGCTGGCCTACATCGGTAGTGTTACGCTCGGGCTACACGCTATTGCGCGTACGCTTCAGTTTCCTGCTCTCGTTCGTTGGATGTTCGTCGTGTTGGTGCCGGTGGGATACGCAATGATTGAACATTGGTATCTGAAGGAGTTTGAGCGTGATCATGCATATACGCTTGGCGGCGAGATTGTTTTTCTCCTAAGCAGCATCGGCAACCTAGCCGCGTACGCAATACTGATTGGCGTATTCAACACCGCCCTGTGGTATCAACGCGCGACGCAAGTTTCAGTTGACCAAAGTAGTTCAGGAGATCAAGTCGGTGACGATCCGTCCGTGGACGTCGGTCAGTCGGAAGTCGCGTCCGGCGTGGCGGAACGTTAGGCGTTCGTGATCCATCCCAAGTTGATGCAGGATCGTGGCGTGTAGGTCATGGACTTCGACCGGGTCCGCCACGGTGTACTTACCGATTTCGTCCGTTTCCCCGTGAACGTGTCCGCCTTTAAAGCCGCCGCCGGCAAGCCAGACACTGAAGCAATCACGATGATGTCCACGCCCATTCTTCCCCTCCCGGGTCGGCGTGCGACCAAATTCAGTTGCCCAAACGATGATCGTTTCATCGAGCAAGCCACGCGATTTGAGGTCACGGATCAGCCCGGCAATAGGCTGGTCAACGTTGTAGGCTAGGTCCTTGTGCTCAGACATCTCACCATGTGAATCCCAGTTCGGACGCGAGCCGGTGTCGATGAGTTCGACGAAACGAACGCCTCGCTCAACCAACCTGCGGGCGGCCAGGCACTGCCATCCGAAGTCCGCGCCCGGCCCTTTGGTCTTGCGGTCAAGACCATACAAGCGGTGGACGTGCTCGGATTCGGCTTCTACGTCAAATGCCTCGGGAGCAGCTTGTTGCATCGCAAACGCCGTCTCGTAGGACTTTATGCGCGCCGCCAAAGCCGTGTCTAGCGGTCGCTCGGCGAGGTGTCGTCGATTGAGTTTGTCCACTAATTCAAATTCAAGATCTTGCAGCCTGGATGTTCGGCCTGGGGCGGTCAGGTTAGCGATCGGGTTGTCACCTGGAAGCACTCGGGTTCCTTGGTGGACCGCTGGTAGGAAGTCACTTGCGAACACCTGGGTTCCGCCGTAGGGAAGGTGCGGTGCGATGACAACGAAAGAAGGTAGGTTTTGGTTGAAGGTTCCTAGTCCATAACTGACCCAAGATCCGATGCTAGGCCGAGCAAAGGTTGGTGATCCGGTGTGCATGCCCAGCGTTGCTTCTGAGTGGTCAAAGTGTGAAGCGTTCATCGACCGAATCAGGCAAATATCCTGCATGCAATCCCGTAAGTGTGGGAAGATATTCGATACCTCAACTCCAGTATGCCGATTGTGAGCTGCACCAAAGATATTGCCCATCAGCTTGTCTTCGCCCGTGCCATCACGACCGCCTGATATCGGCTTGGGATCAAAGGTGTCGATGTGGGACACACCACCGGTAGCGTAAATGAAAATTACGGACTTCGCTTTGCCCGGGACGTGTGGTTGGCGTGGGGCCGTAGGGTTAGCAGCCGATGCTGGGTTTGAACTTGCGTCTTCGGCAGCGCTTAACTGACTCAGTATCCCAGGCATCAAGAGCGAAGATCCAACCATCGACCGAATTGCTGCACGGCGGCTAGCGAACATGTTTGATTGTTGAATTACCACGGTAGGATCCTGGAAATCAATTGGGATTGGTGCAGCAATTTCGGATGGTCACGGCACAAACAACCGTCCCCGACGGGAGGGACGAAAGCGAAGCACGATTCTACGTGTTCGGTTTTTGCGGGAACGAACTCACAGCCATTTAGTCTAGGTACAGGAATTCGTTCAATCGCAGCAGACTACGCGTGACGCTGGCCCACACGCGTTGCTGAACACTGGACGTAGACACGCTAACTGAATCCTTGTCGGCCCGCTCGCGCAGTGTCTGCAGGTGACTACCCAGCAGCTCACTTTCATCTGAAGTTGGCTCGCGCGCGAGAACTAATCCGAACAAAAATTTGAATCGCTCGGAATCTGTTGTGACTGTTTCGTCGCTGAGCATTTGCTCGGCGATCGCCTGTGCGCTGGCGTGCAGGAAATCATCGTTGACGAAGTATAATGCCTGCAGTGGCGTAACAGATTGATCTCGCCCGCTCGTGCACGCATTGGGGTCTGGGCCGTCGAATGTTTGCATGTACGAGCCGACCGTCAGCCTCTTCGTCATTTGGTACAGGCTACGTTTCTGCGTGGGGTAATCGTCCTTGAACGGATGGTGTTGTGTGTATTTCCATTCTTTCTGTGGGGGAATGGGATACGGATCGACCTGGGGCTGAGCGTCGAGCTGCCGGGAAAGCACCAACAGAGTGTCACGAATCGACTCCGCATCCAGTCGTTGGCGAGGAAACTTCCAAAGTAGTCGATTCTCTGGGTCAATTGCCAGAGCCTCAGGATTGTCCAGCGACGCCAATCGATAAGTGTGGCTCGACAAAATCATTCGGTGCAGCGCCTTGAGTGACCATCCCGAGTCTATGAATCGCTGCGCCAACCAATCGAGCAAATCAGGGTGTGAAGGTTGCTCGCCGCGAAGTCCGAAATCGCTCGTCGACCGCACTAGACCTTCGCCAAAGTGTCGTTGCCAGACGCGGTTGACAATGACGCGAGCGGTCAGCGGATTCTGCTTGGAGGCAATCCACTGGGCTAGTTCGAGTCTTCCGCTTCCCGACGCCGATGGATCTACCTGATGAGCCCCCAGGACATCAGGGAACTTTCGCGGCACTTGTGCACCCGGGCGAGTCGGCTCACCCTTGATCTGAATCCGTGCATTGACAGTCGGTCCGTCCTGAACCGCGTAAGCCATCGGTAGCTGGGGCATTTCGCGAATGTGCTCAGACAGCTTCTTGCCGGCATTGCGGACCTTAAGCAGCAGTTTGTCGAGTTTCTCTCGCATCTTGCGAATCTCGGCCAAGCTGGATTCAGGCTCCAACCGTGCATGTTCCTGCGCCATCGCTTGCGATTCGCTGAGCAACTTATTGAGGGCCACTTCGAGCTTCTCGCGTTTCTCGGCATGTGGTCCGATCTTCGCCTCAAAGACCTCGCGCGAAACAAGCGGAACCAGGTCCTTCTGTGTTTGAAACAACTCGATACCGGGAAACGGATACTGGGTGCTTTCAAAAATGCCGTACAGACCGTAGTAGTCGCGAGTAGAGATCGGATCGAATTTGTGATCATGGCATCGCGCGCAGGCGAGTGTTAGGCCCATCGTGGTACGGCCAATATTGTCGATCGTGTCCTCAATCGTCAGGTGCCAGGGATAGCGTTCGATCAGCGAGCCGAAACGCCGGGCCATGGCCAAATAACCCGTAGCGATATTTAATCGGTTGCGTTCGGCTTGATCCGACGCTGGTAAACGATCGCCTGCGATCTGCTCACGTAGAAACTGATCGTACGGGATATCAGCGTTAAGGCTGTCGACGATATAGTTCCGATAAAGATAGGCTTGAGGAATCGGGAAATCCGAATTGTCGCCAGCAGTATCTGCGTAGCGAACCCAGTCCATCCAGTGCCGCCCCCAACGTTCACCATAGCTATGTTGGCTGAGCAGTTGCTCGACCCGCTCTTGGATGGCAGACCGAAAGCCCATTCGTTCGACCCGAGCTTCAAACTGCAGAACCTCATCTTTCGTCGGAGGCAGGCCGGTTAGCGTGTAAGCCAATCTGCGTGCGATCGCGCGCGGTCGTGCGTCACGGGCGGGAGATAGGCCGCTTTGGTTAAGTTTCGCAGCGACAAACACGTCAATTGGATTCTCTGCCCAATCACCTAGGCTGCCAGCGTCCATAAAATCGACGGGTGGATCACGGAGTGGCTGAAACGACCAATGGTCCGACTCGACTATCGACGTCTCGGAAGACTGGTACCGCGCGGGTGTCTTCGCGCCTGATGCTATCCATTGTTCAAGAATGGCGATCTGGTCAGCGTCCAGAGGTTCTTCAGGCGGCATTCGAAGATCGTCGTCTGTCGCCCTGATACGCCGAACGAGTTCACTCGAATTCACATCGCCGGGGACGACCGCGCGTTTGCCGGAG
>DNPC01000722.1 GCA_003501565.1 Planctomycetaceae bacterium
TCCACGATCGTGTGGTGCATTCGCACGTCGTTCTCGACACCAAGCACGGATAGTCTCGAAAACGCCGAATCACGCCTTCTTTTCGGAGATCTCCACCTCAACAGGGCAGTGGTCGGATCCGAAGATGTCGTTGCGGATGCGTGCCGATTGCAAACGTGCCTTCAAGCTTGGTGATGCCCAGAAGTAGTCAAGCCGCCAGCCGATGTTGCGTTGCCGCGCGTCGTTGCGATACGTCCACCAGCTGTAGTGGCCAGGGCCGCTTTCAAAGTACCGAAAAGTGTCGATGTATCCGGCGTCGACGATCGCGTCCAAGCCCGCGCGTTCTTCATCGGAAAAACCAGCGTTCTTGCGATTCGACTTCGGATTGGCCAAATCAATTTCATGATGTGAGCAGTTCAGGTCGCCGCAAAAGAGCACTGGGCCACGCCTGCGAAGCGTTTGAATGTAGGCCAAGAAATCTGCATCCCAGCGTTTGCGATAGTCGATACGGGCGAGTCCCCGTTGGGAATTGGGCGTGTAAACGTTGACAAGCTGAATGCCAGCGATCGTGGCTTTCACGATTCGTCCTTCGTTGTCGTGTTCAGCAATCCCAAGTCCCTTGCCAACTTTATGCATCGGAGTCTTGGACCATATTGCAGTACCGCTGTAGCCCTTTTTCTCAGCGGTATTCCATTGTATACAGTAACCCAATCGCTCCGCCCAACTGAGATCGACTTGTTCGGGAAGGGCCTTAGTTTCCTGGAGGCACAGGACATCCGGCTGCTCTCCCTCGACAAAATCACGGAAGCCCTTGTCCATTGCGGCACGTATGCCATTGACGTTCCAAGAGACAAATCTCATGCCAACCAAGTCCAGTGAAGGTTATTGCGGGGAAAAGGTTATTACGGGGAATCTGCGAGGACATCATTTTGGTGGCGAGCTGGATTTGAAAGCCCCTCGCCTACACATACCGAAGATACTACCCCGCCTAATGAAAGCGGCAAGATGCTCACCGCAAGCCGATGGGGGGCGTGCGAGTTTACCATTGGGAACAGGAAAGCGGATCAACGCGATTCCGAAAATCACAACCACTATTTAGCCGAGCCAAGCAATGCGTGAATCTTCATCGCCCGCCCACATTCTTATTACCGGTGGATTGGGTTGCATTGGATCCGAAACGGCGAAGTGGCTGCTACGTGAAACTAACAGCCACGTCGTTGTTGCCAGCCGAAGTGTGACGCCGGAGCGCGTCGAAGGTGTATTCGGTGACGAATTCTCAGCGCAGCTGGGGGCGCGGTTAACGGCGGCAAAGCTGGATGTGCGGGACATCCACGCGACGGAAGAACAATTGCAGCAGCTCTCGATAACCCATGTTATCCACATGGCCGCCTTGCAAACGCCAGACTGTAACGCCAGCCGTGACCTGGGGCTACAAATCAACTTGGCAGGTACGCAAAACTTGATCGAAGCGATGAAGAGGACGGACACGATTCAAAAGTTCTTGTTTGCAAGTAGCGTTGCCGTCTACGGTCCTAGAGCCAGCTATCCGCCTGGACCGGTTCCCGAGGACGCACCGCCACGGCCCGTGAACGTGTACGGCGTTTGGAAGTTGGCAGGCGAGCACCTCGCCCGACTCTTTTTTGAAGAATCTGGCGTACCGACGACGTGCGTACGCCCCGGCGTCCTGTTTGGCCCTGGACGCGATGCAGGTCTGACAAGCGCACCGACGACTGCGATGAAGAAAGTCGTCCTCGGTGAGTCGTTTACGATCCCCTTCCAATCACGGCAGGACTATCAATACGCGCCCGACGTGGGTGCGGCCGTCGCGATGGCCTGCCTTTCCCAGGACGCCGGATACCACCGATACACCTTGCCGGGTCGTAGCTATACCTCTGCAGAGTTCGTGGATAGGCTCCAATTGGTTGCCCATGAAATGGGCTACGATCCTCAGATTGCGGTGGGTGACCAGGACGTGCCCTTTATCTGCGACCTCGAATTTTCGAGTTTCGCTGAGCGTTTCAGCGATGCCCCACTAACCCCCCTCAAGGATGCCATCAGGCAGTCGTTGGCAGTGTTTGCCAAAGCCCTGTGAATCCTTCTTCTGGCCCCATGTAGTGGACACCGGGCAGGCTCCCCCACCCTTAATCGCCTCAACGCCGGTTCGTAGCGATTGTAGGGAACTTACTGCCCCGCAACTCGTCCAAGCCTGAGCACTCGCTGCGCGCTGATCGGTGCCATGTGGTATCCAGCCAGCAGTCGAGTGATGGTTCAGCTGGGCGAAAGAGTCGGTTCTTGTTGGAATCGCATCCGCGGCTGAATAACTACGCTGAATGATTCAGACCGGAGAACGCTTAAAGATAGGGGCGGAAAACGCGTTAGATGTCACAGCCGGGCTTACCGAGACCTTATAAGTCTTGGCTTCGGAAAAATCCGAACTCTGCCCGTGGCAATCTGCGTCGCTTGGGCCAATTAGGTGTCGCACCACCCGGTGTAAATTTGCAACACCAATGGCCCCAATTATAATCGACGACCGTGTTTTCCTCGGTTCCCGGGCGAGCTTATAGCTCTTCTGTGGGGCTGTGGCCTCCTCATTGGTGGTTCTACCGCGCTGTTTCGACAGCAGAACTGGCGTACGTCGCGCCTGCACCTCCTCCTACGGGGGGTGGTTTTGTGCTGAAGCTCACCTGCAAGCTCTAAGGGTTGGTTAATGGCCATCCGTAAGTCTCAGTCGGCTCAATCTTCAAATCGCAAGCAACAAGCCGATGCCAGGTCTCAGGCCAAGAAGCGCATGCGTAACATGCTGCTGGAAAGCCTTGAAGACCGTCGTTTATTGACCGTCGCTCCTCAGTTGATCGGTATTCAGCCGAACAATAGCGACTTGCTGGTCGATGGCGATCTCCGAACTGAGGCACCGCGTGAATTGGTGTTCCGGTTTGATGATTTGCAGCAAATCGATGCTTCGACGCTCGATGGGATTCGCATTACCCGAGCTGGCGGCGACGGCACGTTCGGTTTGGCCTCGGCTGAATCTGACTTTGGTAGCAATGGCGGTGCGAGTATTGAGCTGACCGCAGCCGCTCCCGAAATGGACTTTGTTGTTTCGGTGACATATGGCGCCGGCACTCCAACCGCCACCCTCAACGGGAACGCAGTTTCAATCCAGCTGGAGGCTGGAAGCACGACAGCTGGAGAGCTGATCGACGCAATCAACAGTTCTCCAGATCTTGCCGGGAGACTGACCGCTAGCCTGAATGGTGGTCTGAATGATGCACCGCTGGGCCTACAACCTGAAAGCGACTTCTCGCCAATTCTGGTCAACAGTACTAACGACCAGATCCTTACGCCAGGCGCCGTTTTGATCGGCCAAACGCCTGCCGAGAATGAAGTCACCTATCGGTTTGCGGACACGCTCAAAGATGACAATTACCGCATCGAGATTTTTGGTTACGACGATCCGAATTTGGGGGTTGTTGGCCTGCGAAACGTATCGGACGTCGATGGTGAAGCGGGAATGTTGTTCCAGCCGACCGTCGATGGAACTCGGCAGGATACGATTGATTTCCGTTTGGATCTTGGACCTCAGGTTCTCACTGTAGTTCCGCAACCGGTCGTTCGTACACCAGCTGGCTTGGTCCAGCAGCGTGATACGGTCGTCGTCTATTTTGACAACGACAAACTGCTGGTAGAAAACGATGCAGCCGGCCAGCCAACCAGTCGGTCCGTTGAAAACCCAGAGTTCTATCAGCTCATCTTTACGTCCGACACAGTTCGCAATACCGACGACATCGTATTCTTGCCATCTGACGTGTCTTACAACGCGTCAACCAACACGGCGACGCTTAGGTTTGCTGGCGACATCAACGATTTGCCGGGCAGCGCCTTTGGTCCAGCGACGTTCCGATTGCGAATCGGTACGCGTGAGTCGATGCCAGCCGCTCCGACTCGTATGGAAGCCGCCGCCACTGTCATAACGGATCTCAACACCGACGGCG
>DNPC01000487.1 GCA_003501565.1 Planctomycetaceae bacterium
GCCCACAACGGCGTCGACACTCCCAGATCGCAACTGCCCGCCATAAAATGGATCGAACCAGTGCACTGAATAGCTGCCCTCAGGTAAGCGAAGCGTGTTTTCGCGAACCTCTTTCATGTAGATCAAGTAGATCTTTCCCTCGGCAGCCAAACAGTAATCGTCTCCGTCGCTGGTAAGCTCATCGGCCGGTTGCATACTATCAAATGGCACGTGCGCCTCAAAGAACTTCCGAGCCACCGCGGTTTGCCGCCACATGTTTTCTCGCTGCCGCCAGTCCTCGCTGTTGAGGTCGTTGTGAGGGTAGTGAGCTCCGAAATACCATTCAACACCGGCAGCACCCGCCATAAGACTACCCCACAAAACGTCTTGCCTGAGCTTATCGTGCGCTGGATCAACAGAATCGGGGACCAGGCCCGTGTCCCACTTGCCAATTTCGTCCATCGCCAGCAGCCATGGATGCCCAGCGTTCGCGCTAGCCTCCCGCCATTTCAAGAACTCACCATGGACGTCATGGGGCTGGTGAATCTGCATCGATAGACCATCCAGTGGCTTGTGCCCTAACAGATCCGGCAAGATTTCATCTTTGCTGGCCGGCGTTGCATGCGAGTGCAAGACGATAGGGTGGTTGTAGGGATCCGCTTTGTTCAGATAGCTGGCCATCGCGCGTTGTTGCCGAGCATTTTGGCCATCCGGCGAAAAATCAGCCGGCCCGTTTTCTTCCCCTAGGTTCCAGATCAAGGCGGGGTGATGAGCAAACCGTGAAATCAACTCGTTGTAATACAACTTGCGCAATCGCCGGGTGTCACCATTGTCGAGTAGCTTTTCATTCTCCGTTTCCTGCGTCACCATGTGCAGTGAAATGCCGCGATGTTGCATGTGCGCGAACAGGACATTCCACTGATCGAGCTTACTGCAGTCGAAACGCTCAAACTCCTTCGGCCCTGTGTATGGCCAAACGTCTTTTCCATCACCGCCAATGTTCATTGTTAAGAAGTACTGAGCGTTGATACCTTGACTGGCCAAGTAGTTCACACCACCGATAATCGCCTTACCCTGGTCGCCGCGCCAGGTAGGATCCGCCGGCTGCCAATCTTTGACATGGGGCTCGTACCGATGAATGTCTTCGGGTGCTGCAGCCTCACCCTCACGTGCTTCGGCCAGCGTGCGATAGGTGCCATCAAAGCCATCAAACGCCAATAAGTTTTCAGGGCTGCCACAACCGCCCTTCAGCCACACTTTGCCCGAGTGTCCGAAGCGAAAAAGGCCTTCGCTGGACTCGATGAATCCGCGAGTTCGGAAGTCCTCGGTAACTTCGCCCGGTTCGACCACTTTGAACGTTCCGCGACTACTGGCAATCGGTACTGACTCTCCTTCGACGTCTGTATCTATTGCTACATCTTTGCCATGCACCAGCCGTGCCGAATACGTCCAAGTGCCAACCGTGCGCGGTGCAAAACGCACCTTCCAAACATTTCCAGACTCTGCACCTGTGTTGGCCGCATCACCATCGGCCGCGTAAAACCCGCGCACCCTCTCCGCCTTGCCTTCGCAAGTGAAAGTGACGTCCAAACGATAATTTGTGAACGGATTCTCAGCAGCAGTCTCTGAGGTGGCCGGCCCCTCGAATGCTAGTTCGATCGGATGCCAACGCAGGATATCCTCGCCGAGCCCTGCCGGACTAGTCTTTTGCTCTCTTTTCTGGACATTCCAAGCCGTTTCTTCAGCATCGCATACGGGCGCAAGCAAAACGCTGACAATTGCAAACCGACACATCAAGCTGCATCGCGGCAGAATATACATAAGTCGAATCTCGTTCCAGAAGAGTGTTTTCGGCGGCGCGGGCTAGATCGCTAGAAGACCTAAGTCCCCAATTGTAGCCCATGACCTGCAGCAGCAAATCAGAGGCATTTAGCGCTGCACTACAACGATACCGGCATATTGTGGCGTTCTTGCGTTATAGAGCGGCAGCCTTATGCCAAACACAATGGTTCCCAGGGGCTAGAACGTCAGAGACCGTGGCGTGCGGCATAAGTCGCCCTGAGACCGATAGGTTGCTCAGAGCACGAGCTAGAAAACTGGTGGCGCTTTGTCGACGCCGGTAATTCTGCCGAGAATGTCTGCCATGATGCGGCGTTCAAGGTCGGTATCGCGGCCGATCTCGAACCACCCCAGTGTGATGGGCATCTGCCGAACTTGTTCACTGTTTTCAATCAGTGCACCATCGTGACGCTGAGCAGCTGCACCGGCCGCCGCGAATTGCGACTGGTCTACATCCTCTTGCTCCTTGACCACTTTGATGCTGAGTGCGTAACCGGCCTCGACCGGCGCGACCTCGACCGTAGCCGTGCGGCGAATCGTCTGTATCGTGCTCTGAACCCGTTGGTATCCACGAGAAGCTTCCCCTCGCCAGGGTTCCAGCATCGTCCCGCTGATCTCCGGGAAAGTCTCCAAAGTGCCAGGCTGCCAGAACGTTGCTGTGCGCCGAACGGGACTTTCATAGTCGATACGGAAATAGTCGTCGATCGAGTCTACAATCTGCTCCCATAAGAAATCGGGCGGGACAGGTGGGATAGTCGTCGGATTGCTAACCGGCACTTCAATCGGTTGTGGCCTGGGTGGCCCAGGTGGAATGAATGGCAGCTTAGGCGCCCAACGGTGACAACCTGCCGTCACGACAAGAACCACAAGCACGCTTGCCGCAATCCCGCACCGCGCGTAACCCGGCCGTAGAATGACTGTCCCCAATTGTGTCGGAAGCCATTGGGGCAATAGTCTTACAACTCGGTGATTGGGAATCAACTGAGACAATTCTCTTCTGAGCCACAACAAAAGCGGACCAAGCACTAGCTGGAAGCCGTTGCAGATTCTGCATTCGGCTCGCTGCCCAATAAGTCGTTTGTGGAGGCGGTCTTTGGACCGTTTTCCATGATCTCGTTATCATCCAGCGGCTGCGATTC